>CAJXME010000058.1 GCA_913056245.1 uncultured Alphaproteobacteria bacterium
ATGGTGGATGGATGCAATGCCATGGCAGGTGATCGCCATTTTGAAGAGATGGCGGCAGAACGAGATCAGCGGATTGTGGCGGTCATCAAAGCGGCAAGGGGCGAGTTATCCTGAAACGAGACTCACTAAACCCTTATCCAAGGTTTTTTCCTGCGGCGGGTTTTTTGGCCATCTTGTCTTTTCGAAAACGTTCGCTATGGGTGAAATCATAAATGGTTCCCGGCCATGAGGGTACGTTCTCTTCTTCGGGCCATGCGAGGCGATAAAGGCTTGGCTTGCGGCCGAAGGTTTTTGAAAAGCAATGCGAAAAATAAGACATCGAATTAAAGCCTGACGCGACGGAAATTTCCCGAATATCCATATTCGTGCTAACCAGAAGCGTGCGCGCGTATTGCAAGCGCAAAAGCCGGTAGAATTGCACGATGGTGCACCCCACATAGCGGTTGAAGAGCCGTTCCATCTTTCGTTGAGGGATGCCGATATGCGCACATAATTCTGGGATGGTGACGTCATCCTCAATGCGTTCTTCGAGATACTGGGTGACTTTTTTGATTACGGGATGAATATCAATGGCGGCGGTGTTCTTGCTGGGACGCTGGGGCATGCTTTCTTGACCGCGAAAATGATGCAGCATTTGCCGCGCCACTTCATTGGCCAGATCATCGTCATGGGTCTCCGAAATCCGTTGCAGCATCAAATCAATGCCAGCCAAACCGCCAGCGCAGGTCATGATATTGCCGTCGATGGTGAACATCTGCTCAATGGCGTGGGTTTGCGGAAAGGTTTCCGCAAAACCCGCAAAGAGAGACCAATGGGTGGTGGCTTTTCGGTTGGTCAGCAATCCAACGCGGGCAAAGATATAAACCCCTATTTCCACCGCGATCATGTTTCGGCCATGACGCGCTTGGCTGCGCAGCCAATTTGTTAATTGGTCATCGGAATATCTTTCCGCGCCCCAACTGCCCAAAAGAACGATGGTGGTTGGCTGGTCTGAACTCGAGTCAAGGTCTTCGCAATCAATGGGGATGCCGTTGCTGGCCTGCACCGTTCCGCCGGATGGGGTGGTGAAATGCCAAGTGTAGATATGCGATGGCGCAATATAATTCGCGATCCGAAGCGGTTCGATCATGGTCGCTAAGGTGGACATATTGAACCGAGGCAGAAGAACGAATTGAAATCGCTCGGATTTCGGGTGGTCAGATGATGAATTCGTCATGATCTCACGGGTGATCCTAATCCGTCAAAACTATCCAAAAATTTGATCTATTGGCGAAAAATTTACAACTGAAAAAAATCATGAGGTGAAAGATTAGACTGTTAAAACTATGAATTCTTGGAGGGGTCGATGAATTTTGAAGTTGTGCTGACATGTGCGGTGACGGGTGCTGGGGATACAACCGGAAGAAGCCCCCATGTTCCTGTAACGCCGGAAGAAATTGCCACCGCCGCCATTGAGGCGGCTAAAGCCGGCGCATCGGCCGCGCATATCCATGTTCGTGATCCTAAGACGGGCAAAGGGTCGCGCGATGTGGGGCTGTTTACGGAGACCGTCGATCGCGTCCGATCCAGCGATACCGATGTGGTGATTAACCTGACCGCGGGTATGGGCGGTGATCTCATCATCGGTTCTGCTGAAGCGCCTCTGCCGCTGCATGAATCCTCCGATATGGTGGGCGCTTCGGTGCGCACCGAACATGTGCAGGAATTGCTGCCTGAAATTTGCACGCTTGATTGCGGCACCATGAACTTTTCCCATGGCGATTATATCATGGCTAATACGCCATCGATGCTCCGCGCCATGGCCAAGCAAATGCAAGACGCTGGGGTGCGTCCTGAAATCGAAGTCTTTGACACGGGTCACCTTGTCTTGGCCAAGCAATTGGTTTCCGAAGGGCTGATTGATGATCCGGTAATGGTGCAGTTGTGCATGGGCATTCCTTATGGCGCGCCGGATGACGTCAATTCGCTGATGGCGATGGTCAATAATATGCCTGACGGTTGGGTTTATTCCGCCTTTTCCATTGGCCGAGGGCAATTGCCTTACGCTGCGCTGGCAACGATTGTCGGCGGCAATGTTCGCGTCGGCTTGGAAGACAATATCTATTTGTCGCGCGGTCAATTGGCAACCAACGCGCAATTGGTCGAACGGGCGGTGACCATCAACGAGGCCATGAATGTCAAAATCATGACCCCAGACGATGTGCGCGCAAAATTAAAACTAACAAAACGGTAAACGAAAATGGGAAAGCCTAAAAAAGCCGCGGTGATTGGCGGCGGGGTGATTGGTGGCGGCTGGGCTGCTCGATTGGTGCTGGCTGGGGTCGATGTTGCCATCGCTGACCCTGATCCCGATGCCAAGCGCAAATTAGACGCTATCATGGCCAATGCTGAACGGGCGATGGCGCGGCTCTGGCCGGGGCAAACGATTGGTGATCCCGGTCAATTGACCTATGAAGATTCGATTGGCGCGGCGGTATCGGGGGCTGATCTGGTGCAAGAATCAGCGCCGGAACGCCTTGATCTGAAAAAACGCATTCATCAGGAAATCGGTGAAGCGGCTTCTGATGATGCGATCATCGGGTCGTCCACGTCAGGGCTTTTGCCGAGCGATATTCAAGCGGAAATGCCCCATGCTGATCGCATGATGGTGGCGCATCCTTACAACCCGGTCTATTTGCTGCCCGTGGTGGAAATTGTCGGCGGCCAGAAAACATCCGCCGACGCCATCGCTAAAGCCATGACTATCTACGCGTCGATCGGCATGAAGCCTGTGCATCTGCAAAAAGAAATTGATGCCTTTGTCGGCGATCGTTTGCTCGAAGCCATGTGGCGCGAAAGCCTGTGGTTGATCAAGGATGGCATTGCTACGGCGGAAACCATTGACGATGTGGTGCGTTACGGCCTTGGTCTGCGTTACGCGCAAATGGGGCAGTTTATGACCTATCGCCTTGGCGGCGGTGAAGCGGGGATGCGCCATTTCCTTGAACAATTCGGCCCGTCCTTGCAATGGCCTTGGACGAAATTGATGGATGTGCCGGATTGGGATGATGACCTGATCGATATGATCGCCAGCCAAAGCGACGCTCAAGCGAAGGGCAAATCCATCCATGAACTTGAAGAGATACGCGACAATAACCTTGTCGATATCTTGAAAGCCTTAAAGGCCAATGATTGGGGAGCCGGGGCGCTGATCCAAAACCCTGCCGAAGATCGGGTCAAATCAGGCGATCAACGCTTGCCCGATGGCGAGGTCTTGGAAACATGGTCTGGCCGGGTTGATCAAAACTGGACCGATTACAATGGCCATATGACGGAGTTTCGCTATCTCGAAGTCTTCAGCATGGCGACGGATCGTCTGCTCGTTTGGGTCGGCGGCGGGCCGGCTTATGTCGAAACGGGCTCGTCTTGGTACACGATCGAAACCCATATCAAGCATATTGATGAAGTGGCCGCTGGTAAACCTATGCGGGTTGAAACCCAATTGATCAGCCATGACGCCAAGCGCATCCATCTCTTCCACAAACTTTATGGGGTGGAAAAGGGCAATCTTTTGGCCACGGGTGAGCATATGCTGATGCATGTCGATATGACAGCGGGGCGGTCCAGCCCCATGCCCGACGCGATGAAAGCGCTATGCGATACGATTGCGGAACGCCAAGCGGGTTTGCCGCGCCCTGATGAAATTGGCGCTTCAATTGGCTTGAGGCAAAAATAACAACGCTATTTAATAATAATTTCGGGAGATGATGATGCATTTTGGGTTGACCGAAGAACAAGAGATGATCGTTGATACCGTGCGGTCTTTTGTGGAAAACGAAATCTATCCCCTTGAAGCCGAGATTGAGCGCTTGGGTCATGTGCCGAAAGAAATCGCGGATGATCTTAAGGCCAAGGTATTGGGCATGGGGTTTTATGCGCCCAACTTCCCCGAAGAGGTTGGCGGCGGCGGGTTAAACCATCTTGAATTTGCTTTGCTCGAACGCGAATTGGGACGCGGGTCAATGGCGCTCACTCATTTCTGGGGGCGGCCTCAAAACATCCTGATGGCCTGCGAAGGCGAGCAACGCGAAAAATATCTCTTGCCCGCTGTGCGGGGGGAACGAATGGACGCGCTGGCCATGACCGAACCCGACGCGGGGTCTGATGTGCGCGGCATGAAAACCACCGCCCGCCGTGATGGCGATGATTGGATTCTCAACGGCACGAAGCATTTTATCTCAGGCGCTGCTCATGCGGATTTTGTCATCGTCTTTGTCGCCACTGGCGAAGACATGACCGATAAAGGGCCGAAGAAACGCATCACCTGTTTCCTTGTTGATCGCGGGCATCCCGGCTTTGAGATCAGCCCGGGCTATCATTCGGTATCGCATCGCGGCTATGACAATATGGTCTTGAGTTTTGACGATTGCCGCATCCCCAATAGTCAAGTCTTGGGGGAAGTGGATGGCGGATTTGATGTCATGAACACTTGGCTTTATGCCACGCGGATCACGGTGGCCACCATGTGCGTTGGCCGCGCTCGGCGGGTGCTGGATATCGCCACGCAATATTGCGTCGATCGCAAGCAATTTGGTCAGCAGATTGGCAAATTCCAAGGCGTCAGTTTCAAATTGGCCGATATGGTCACCGAAATTGACGCCGCCGATTGGCTGACCTTGGCGTCGGCTTGGCGGCTTGACCAAGGCTTAGAGGCCAATCGTGAAATCGCATCGGCGAAACTTTACGCGTCTGAAATGTTGGCGCGGGTCACCGATGAAGCCATTCAAATTCACGGCGGGATGGGGCTGATGGCTGATTTGCCTTTGGAACGATTCTGGCGCGACGCTCGGGTGGAGCGGATTTGGGATGGGACGTCGGAAATCCAACGCCATATCATCAGCCGCGATATGCTGAGGCGATTAGGCGGTTAAGCCTGAGAGCCCTTTCCCGTGATGACCGCGCCTCGTCAACCTTCCTATGATCTTGCCTCATTGCAACGCTTGTTGCGGCCGCGCCATATTGCGGTGATGGGTGGGCGCTGGGCGGCGGCGGTGATCACCTCATGCCAAGAGATGGGCTATGATGGGGTGATTTGGCCGGTGCATCCGTCGCGGGCAGACATCGCGGGCGTCAAGACTTTTGCCAGCCTTGATGATTTGCCTGAAGCCCCTGATGCGGTTTTTCTGGGCATCAATCGCCATGCGTCGATTGAGGTGGTTCGGCAGCTTTCGGCAATGGGGGCAGGCGGGGTGGTGGCCTTTGCCTCTGGTTTTGCTGAAGTCGATGACGGCGCTGAATTGCAAGATGATCTGGTGGCCGCCGCGGGGATGATGCCTGTCTTAGGCCCCAATTGTTATGGCATGATCAATTATCTCGATGGCGCGTTGCTATGGCCCGATGTTCATGGAGGACAACGGGTGGATCGCGGCGTTGCGATCATCACGCAATCGTCAAATCTATCGATAAATTTGACCATGCAAACCGGCGGCTTGCCGATTGCGTATATGCTGACCTTGGGCAATCAAGCGATGATTGGCATGGCGGCGTTGATCGATGCGGTGGCCGCGGATGATCGCGTCACCGCCATTGGTTTGCATATCGAAGGCATTAAAGACGCGGCGGGTTTTGCCGATGCTGTGGCGCGCGCCAAAGCCAAAGGCAAATCGATTGTCGCGATCAAGCCGGGGGCTTCGGAAGCCGCGCAAGCCATGACCTTTTCGCATACCGCATCCTTGGCAGGATCGCATCGCGTCAGCCGAGCCTTCCTAGACCGTTTGGGCGTCGGCGTGATCGACAGCGTTGACGGGTTTTTGCAAGCCTTGGCCTTGCTTCATCTCTTTGGTCAAGGCGAAGGGGTGGCGGAGCCAACCATCCTCACCTTGTCCTGTTCAGGGGGGGAGGCATCGCTGATCGCGGATACGGCAGCGCGCCATGGATTGACGATGCCTGCCCTCAGCCAAGCCGCAAAAGATGCTATTCGCGCCACGGTCAATCCCCTGGTCACGGTCAGCAATCCTTTTGATTATCATACTTTTGATTGGGGCGATGAAGACCGGCTTGCCGCCACCTTCACCGCTGCCATGCAAGCGGGGCAACAGATCAGCATCTTGATCATTGATTTCCCCGCGGCGCATTTGGGGCGGGCCGAAGATTGGCATAAAGCCATCAATGCTTGGCATCAGGCGCAAAAGGCCACGGGCAAGATGGCGGCGGTGCTGGCCAGCATGCCGGAATCCCTGCCTCAAGATATTGCCCTTGATCTGATGGCAAAAGGGATTGCCCCCTTACGGGGCTTTGATGCCGCTGTGATGGCAATCGCCGCCACCCATGGCGCGAGCCAACGATCAGACTACCGGCCGCGAGGTCTTTCTCCCCTTGGTGATCAATTTGAGGTTGTGGGGGAAGCCGACGCCAAGAGGCTATTGGCCAAGCATGGTGTGGCGATACCCGAAGGGCGACTGGTCGACAATCTTGACGACGCGCTGGCCTTTGGTGAGGGGCGAGTCCTTGTGATGAAAATCAGCACCGCCGCCCATAAAACCGAAGAAGCAGGCGTTCGGCTGAATATCCAAGGGAAGGACGCGATCACCGACGCTTGGACGGATTTGAGCGCAAAAGGCCCCGTCTTCATGGAAGACATGATCACCGATGCGGTGGCGGAAGTCATTGTCGGCGTCGCGCGTGATCCGCTTCTTGGCCTGCATCTGATGATTGGCACAGGCGGGGTGATGGCGGAATTGATGCGCGATACCGCCTTGGTGATGCTGCCCGCTGAGCGGCAGGATATTGACCAAGCGATCGACCAAACCATGGTGGCGGCCCTGCTCGATGGATTCAGGGGGCGACCAAGCGGCGACCGCGACGCCTTGATTGATCTGGTGATGGCGGTGCAAGATTTTGTGCTAGAAAATGAAGATGACCTTGAAGAGATGGACATCAACCCTGTCTTGGTGCGCACAAAAGGCCAAGAGCAAGAACAGGGGCAGGGCGCGGTGGCG
>CAJXME010000059.1 GCA_913056245.1 uncultured Alphaproteobacteria bacterium
ATCGGGGTTTTTGGCGCGCGCTTCATCGAGGAATTCAGCCAATCGAGGGCATAAGCGGCAGGTGTGATCGCGGTGGGGGACAGTTTTGGTCATTACGATTGCCGGCGATCATCCAGAATAACAGCGCCGTCATCGCCGTCATCGTCATAATCATCATCGCCATAGTCGTCATTGCCATCATCATCACGGTGAGGGCGGCCAATCAATTCCCGCAAATCATCCAATTCCACGAAATCATCGGTTTGGCGGCGCAGAACATCAGCCATGATGGGCGGTTTTGTTTTGGTGCTGGACACCACGGTCATCCGCAGGCCTCGGTTTTGCATTTCTTCGATCAAGCGAACAAAATCACCATCGCCGGAAAACAGCACCGCGTGGTCGATATGCGGGGCTAATTTCAGCATATCAAGCGCCAATTCCATATCCATATTGCCTTTGGTTCGCTTGCTGCCCGTGGCGGTGTCATAGAAATCGCGGGTTTGCTTGCTGATCACCGTGTAGCCATTGTAATCAAGCCAATCGGCGAGGCGGCGAATGGGGGCAAAATCCCCATCATGGGGCAGGGCAGTGTAATAATAGGCGCGCACAAGGCGGCCTGTCTTCTTCAATTCTTCAAGCATACGGGCGAAATCAACGTCAAACCCAAGGGACTTAAAGGTGGAATGGAAATTAGAGCCGTCGATAAAAACGGCAAAGCGTTCATTTTCTTTGATATTGAGCATAGAAGCCTTCTCTTTGATTGTGGGCAAGCGCCAGTTGAGTGTCCAACAGCCAAAGAGTTTTGAATATTCGATAAAATATAAATTAAATATGAGACTTTGGTGTTGTATTAACATATGACTAAACGATACTAACATTCTGTCTCAATGACAACTGATGAAATTCCCCAACGTCCAGTCCTCCTGTCATCATCTGCATAACGAGTGAAATAAAGTGAGTGAGTCATGGCCAAGCCGCGCATTTTTCCCCGCATTTTTCTAGGAATTGGTGCCAATCTGACCGCCGATGGCTTTGACACGCCGCAAGCGGGATGTCTGGCGGCGATCGATAGCCTTAAAGATGACGGCGTTGAGATCATTGCCATTTCACCATGGTATAAAAGCGCGCCTGTGCCAATCTCGGATCAGCCATGGTATCACAACGCGGTGGTGGAGATTACGACTGCCATGCGGCCCGAAGAATTAATCGCGGTCTTGCATCACCGTGAAGCCGGGTTTGGCCGGATACGCGTCACCCGCAACGAAGCCCGGGTGCTCGATATTGATATTGTTGATTTCGATGGCATGGTCATGGACGGCAATGTCACGCTTCCGCATCCGCGGATGCATGAGCGTGCTTTTGTCCTGCGACCCCTCTTTGATTTGGCGCCGGATTGGGTGCATCCGATCACCGGCGCTTCCATTTCATCCTTATTGGACGGCGTTGATCCTGATCAGGACGTGATCCCGATTATAGAGGCTTGATTTACAGATAAAATAAGATTATGTTCGGCGCTTTATTGCTTCACCACACATCACGCAGACGAGGAGACCTAAGATGGCTCGTGTAACCGTTGAAGATTGTATCGATAAAATTCCAAATCGTTTTGATCTGGTTTTAACAGCGGCTCAGCGTGCGCGTGGCATTTCTTCAGGTGATCCCATCACCATTGATCGCGACAACGACAAAGACCCGGTGATCGCGCTTCGTGAAATCGCCGATGAAACGATTTCGATCGACGAAGTCAATGAAGATTTGGTGAAAAGCCTTCAGCGCATGAAGCGCCGCGAAGAAGAACAATCAGCTCTCGACGAAGCCGCCAGCATGGCGCAGGACGATATGGCCTCTTTCAACAGCGACTTCGGTGCCGATAGCAATGACGCAGAAGGCATGCAAATCAGCGCGGCTGGCATGGGCGAAGATGATAACGCTTTTGGCGACGACGGTTCCTTTGCGGATGAAGGCTCTTTCGGTGATGAAGGCATCGCCGAAGAATAATCGGCCTCACCGCGCCAATAAAAATACAATCAAAGCATAATAGTGGCTTTCAGAAGGCAACAATTGTTGTAGATTTGAAAGCATGACTGTACTTGACGTAAAACCGTTGACCGATCGCATCCGCGCCTATAATCCGGCGATTGATGATGAGATGCTGTCGCGCGCCTTCAGTTTTGCTGAAAAGGCGCATCACGGTCAGGTGCGCGCGTCGGGTGAGCCGTATTTCACCCATCCGGTGGAAGTCGCGCTTATTCTGGCGGATATGCACCTTGATCCCGCGACGATCATCACCGCCTTGCTTCATGACGTGGTGGAAGATACCGGCGTGACCCTTGATGCCATCCGCCAGAAATTCACCGATGAAATCGCCAGTCTCGTTGATGGCGTCACGAAACTGACACGGATTGAGATGAAATCCGACAATAAGCAAGCGGAAAACTTCCGCAAACTTGTTTTGGCGATGAGCGAAGACATCCGCGTGCTGTTGGTGAAATTGGCGGATCGCACCCATAATATGCGGACGATTGACCATATTTCCCGCGCCGATAAACGGCTTCGTATCGCCGAAGAAACCTTGGCAATTTTTGCGCCTTTGGCCGAGCGGATCGGCATGACGCATTTCCAGCATGAATTGGAAGACCGCGCGTTTGCGGTGGTCAATCCAGAAATGCGCACCTCTATTCTTTCGCGCTTGGATTATTTATCCGCGCAATCGGAAGATTTGGTCAGCCGCATCTGCAATGAATTGAACGCGACGCTGGCCGATGCTGGCCTTGAAAGCAGCGTGTCTGGGCGGCGCAAATCAGCCTATTCAATTTGGCGGAAAATGCAGCGTCAAAAGGTCGAAATGGAAGAGTTATCCGACATTATGGCTTTTCGCGTGATCGTCCCTGAGATCGGCGATTGCTATCGCGCACTAGGCATCTTGCATCAGAAATTCCCTATGGTGATGGGGCGGTTTAAGGATTACATCTCCACCCCCAAACGCAACCGATATCAATCTTTGCACACGGGCATCATCGGGCCGAATAAAAAGAAGATTGAGGTGCAAATCCGCACGCCATCCATGCATGAAGTGGCGGAACGTGGGGTGGCGGCGCATTGGGGCTATAAATCCGATGGTAAATCCGTTCGCTCCAGTGAATTCCAGCAATTGAAATGGCTCAATGATCTGGTTCGGGTGCTGGAAAACGCCGATACCTCCGACGAATTTCTTGAACACACGCATATGGAAATGTATGCCGATCAGGTCTTTTGCTTCACGCCGAAAGGGATGCTGGTGACCTTGCCGAAAGGCGCAACGGCGGTGGATTTTGCCTATGATCTGCATTCGCATATTGGCGATACCTGTATTGGCGCCAAAATCAACGGCAAAATGCGGCAATTGGCAACGGTGCTGAATAACGGCGATCAGGTGGAGGTCTTGACCTCCGCGACGGCATCGCCCAATCCGGAATGGGAAAATTTTGTCGTTACGGGGCGGGCGAAATCCGCGGTGCGCAAATTCATCCGCCTCGAAAAGCAAAAAGAATTCGCGCAATTGGGACGGGGCTTGTTGCAAAAAACCTTCCGGCAATCAGGCAAAGACCTCGATGAAAGCAAATTATTGCCCGCCTTGATGCATTTCAATCTGCGCACGGATGAAGAGTTATTCGCCCGTGTGGGCGAAAATCACATCTCCCCAGAAGAAGTGTTTGAGCAATTCTTCCCCGGGGAGAAAACCGCCGAAGCGCCCAAAAAATCCAAAGGCGCGGCGAAAAAACCTTCGCTCAACATCAAAGGCTTGATCCCGGGGATGGCGGTGCATCATGGCCGCTGTTGTCATCCTCTGCCCGGAGAACGCATCATTGGTATCATTACCACGGGCAAGGGCATCACCGTGCATCGCGTGGATTGTCAGAATCTCGAAAAATTCACCGCCATGCCCGAGTTATGGGTGGATATCGAATGGGAAAGCGACACCCCTAATGTTGTGAATGCTCAATTGGAAACCGTTATTTCCAACGAGCCGGGGAGCCTTGCCGCCGTCACCACCACGATCAGCGATCATGGCGGCAATATCACCAATATTCAATTGACGGCCAGAACGCTTGAATTTTTCACCTTTGTCACCGATGTTGAAGTCTCCGATGTGCGGCATTTAAGATCGATTGTCGCCGCCCTGCAATCCAATCCGTTTATTGAATCCGTGGAAAGAGCCAAGTCTTAATGTTGTTTCGTCGTCGCAATCGCAATTTTTTGGCTTCTATCCAAGCCTTTATTTGGCCTAAAAAAGGCGTCATGCGGGGCTGGATTTATTTGATGCTCCGTATCTTGCGCATCCGCAGCACGAATTATTCATTGGCGGCGGGGTTCGCGGCAGGGGTGGCGGTGTCTTTCACCCCATTGATTGGGTTTCACTTCATTCTTGGGATTGGTCTGGCGTGGCTTATTCGCGGCAATATGATTCTTTCCATGATCGGAACAGCCGTGGGCAATCCTTGGACATTCCCGCTGATTTGGGTGTTGATCTATGCCGTTGGATCACAAATCTTAGGGCGCGATCCCACGGAAGCAGATGTCACTGCGTTGAGTTATGATTTCTTACTCAACTCACCGGGGGAAGTCTTGGTCTCGATGCTGGTTGGTGGCCTTGCCATGGGGTCTGTTTTTGGCTTGGCCAGTTTCGCCTTGATCTACTTATTCGCCGATCGCATCCGCCGTTACCTCTTGAGCGTCAAGCATCAGCGGCTTCGTAAAATGGTCTTAAAGCGAGCAAGTCATGGGTCTTGATCTGCCATATCTTCGTCTTGGCGTGAATATCGATCACGTCGCCACGGTCAGGAACGCGCGCGGCGGCTCGCATCCTGATCCTATTGAGGCCGCTATGCTCGCCATTGAAGCGGGGGCGGATGGCATCACCGCGCATTTGCGCGAAGACCGCCGCCACATCCGCGATGATGATATCGCTCAGTTGAAAGCCACGATCACCAAACCGCTTAATTTTGAAATGGCGGCGACCGATGAGATGGTGGCCATCGCCCTTCAAACTCGCCCCAACGCCGCCTGCTTGGTGCCGGAAAAAAGAGAAGAAGTCAC
The DNA here is from genome assembly GCA_913056245.1 of uncultured Alphaproteobacteria bacterium. Lineage (GTDB taxonomy): Bacteria > Pseudomonadota > Alphaproteobacteria > Puniceispirillales > UBA1172 > JAGWAQ01. The sequence continues at coordinate 5,056 of CAJXME010000059.1, forward strand.
CACCGAAGGGGGACTCGACATTCGCGGGCATCAAAGCCGCATTCAAGATATTGCGGGGATGCTGAAAAGCCATGGGATCAGGGTGTCTTTGTTTATCGAATCTGACCCCAAACAAATCGAAACGGCGGCGGAAATTGGCGCGGATATCATCGAATTGCACACGGGCCGCTATTGCGATGAAACAGGATCAGCGCGCGCTGAAGAATTATCCCGCATCCAGCAGGGGGCAGTGATCGGCCATGATCTGGGGCTGGAATGCCACGCTGGCCATGGGCTGGGCTTCGATACGGTGGGTGATATCGCCGCCATCCCGCAATTGGTGGAATTGAATATTGGCCATTTCCTGATCGGGGCGGCGGTGACGATGGGGCTGAAACCAGCGGTTCAGGAAATGCGCCGGTATATGGACATCGCACGAAAGACCATCGCATAGCATGATCTATGGCATTGGCACAGATTTGGTTGAAATTGATCGCATCGCCAAGATGATCACCCGCCATGGCCAGCGCTTTCTTGATCGGGTTTATACCAAGGATGAACAAGCGGCGGCTCAAGAACGCGGTGATCAATCGCGATATTACGCCATGCGTTTTGCCGCCAAGGAAGCCGCGTGGAAAGCCTTATCGCCGGGGCGTGATCAAGGCATTGGCTGGCAAGATTTGGAAATTCTTAGCCGCGATGACGGTCAGCCGATCTTGAATTTGAAAGGCAAAGCGGCGGATTATTTTGCCCAAGAAACCAACAATCAAGGGATATGCCATTTATCATTAAGCGATGATGGTGGGATGGCGCTTGCTTTTGTGGTGCTTTCCGCGCCATAAAGGGCAACAATTTGTTGCGCTCCTTTGATCAGCAGGGATAAAACCATGAGCCTGTCGAAAAAGAAAGAAGAACCTTGGTATATTGAATTGCCAAAAACGATATTTTGGGCGGTGGGTATTGCCATTGTCTTTCGGTCTTTTCTCTTTGAACCCTTTAGCATCCCGTCAGGGTCAATGATTCCAACCCTGAAAGTGGGCGATTATTTGTTTGTGTCGAAATATTCTTATGGGTATTCGCGCTATTCCCTGCCTTTTGGGATCATCCCCTTTTCAGGCCGGGTGATGGAAAGCACCCCTGAACGCGGTGATGTGGTTGTTTTCCGCAAGCCGGGGGCTGAGCATATCGATTACATCAAGCGGCTCGTGGGTTTGCCCGGTGATGAGATTGCTGTCACTGGCGGGATTTTGCACATCAACGGCGATCCAGTTAAGCGCGTTCAAGTCACCCAAGGGCTGGTGGATATAGGCTTGGTCATCCAGCAAGCCAAAATCTATGAAGAAACCCTGCCTGAAGGGCGGACGCATTTGATCCAAGAATTGAGCGATCAAAACAGCATGGACAATACCGTACCGGTGATGGTACCGGAAGGCCATTATTTCTTCATGGGCGATAACCGCGATAATTCTCGCGATAGCCGCGCTGAAGTTGGTTTTGTGCCGGCGGAAAATTTGATCGGTCGCGCGGAGTTTTTATTCTTCTCGCATAACGGCAAAGCCTCCTTCTTCGAAGTATGGAAATGGCCTTTCGCCATCCGTTTTGACCGCATAGGCAAAAGCATTGACTGATAAGGGCTATTTCCTGACCCCTGAGATTGTGGCGGCGCGGCAAGCCTTAACCGAAAGATTGGGCTATTCCTTTCGCCAATCTGACCTCTTGCATGAAGCCTTGACCCATCCCAGCATCATGACCACCGAAGGCGCTGAGGTGAACAACCAACGGCTTGAGTTTTTGGGGGATCGGGTGATTGGTCTGGTGATCGCGGATGCTTTGTTTTCCGCTACCGATGATGAGCGGGAAGGGCATTTG
>CAJXME010000060.1 GCA_913056245.1 uncultured Alphaproteobacteria bacterium
GCTGGACGATGACAGCGATATCGCCTCCATCGCAGGCTCGGACATGAAAGATGATGATGAAGACCTTGACGTCTCAGCCGATGATGCGCTGGATGACGATTTGGACGATCCAGACGACGAATAAAAAACAACACTTTTAGTCTTGATCAGCGGTGCAGTTGCCGCTAGAAGATGAAGACTGATCAGCGATGATCACTGAAGATGGTGACGGGGCTATAGCTCAGCTGGGAGAGCGCTACAATGGCATTGTAGAGGTCAGCGGTTCGATCCCGCTTAGCTCCACCATCTCCTCCTAATTTCTCTCCCCTCAATGTCTTTTCTTGCGATCGTTTCTCTCAGCGTTAAAACCCGCTAGGATAGGCTATGACCATGCTAAAGCATCATCTCGATCTCAGCCTTGATACGGTTAGAGACACCTTGCCTGATGAGGCGTTGATCCATGCTGATGGCCCGGTGATCTTCATTGGCAATGGCACGGTGGATGCTCAGCAATTGCGCCGCCATCATGGCCAAAACCCGATCATCGCTGTTGATGGCGGGGTTAATCTTGCCCATGACTTAGGATTAACGCCGGAATGGGCGATCGGTGATTTTGATTCGGCGCATCCCCATAACCTTCAGGCCGCGCGCCGCCGTCTGCAGATCAAGGATCAAAACAGCACGGATTTTAAAAAGGCCTTGGCGGTTTTATCGGCACCATTGGTTTTGGCCTTTGGGTTTTTAGGCAAACGATTTGATCATTCTCTGGCGGCGCTTCATGCCATGGCGGGGGCAAGGCCAGAAATGCGGGTGGTCATGATCAGCCCAGATGATGCGCTGGTGTTTTGCCGCGGTGATTTTCACGCGGTCTTGCCGCCGTCTGTTCGGCTGTCGATCTGGCCATTGCAACGCCATCGTTTTTCGGCGAGCCAAGGGCTTTTATACCCGCTGGATCATCTGACCCTTGGCGCGGGATTAACCTTGGGGACGTCGAATCAGGTCAAGGATGGGGATCACGATATCTCGGTCAGCATCACGTCCGACGAAGGGGATGGGTATTTTGTGCTGATTGATGGGGAGTTTGCGGATCGCTTATTGGCTTGATCCGAAGCTGGTTCAATTGCCCGTCATTGGCCTCGCCATAGGTGCAGGCGCGCAAATAAGCAGTAACGTCGTTGCGATTGCTAAAGGTTTTGAGCAGATCAGGGGTAATGGGCTTGCGGATTTGGACATCCACCGTCGTGCCAATTCGCCGGCAAATTTCGCGGAACATCAAGGAATAGCCAAGGGTTTGGCTCATCCGCCGCGCCAAAACATAGCTCAGGCTGTTCTGGCCGTTAAAGAAGACGGGCAAAACCGTGGTGTCTTCGATCAAGGCTAATTTCGCCGCAAAGGTTTTCCATTCGGCATCGGCGGCTGGGCCAATGATTTTTTTCGGTAGGGAAATCGCGCCGGAAGGAAATAAGATCACCACACCGCCATCATTGATTTGTTGAACGGCGCTTTTGCGTGTCTCCATATTGGTTTTCAGCGCTTCTTCAGTGGTGTCGAAATCAATCGGCAGAATCTGATGCATCACTGCTGGCGCTTGGCGTAACACTTGATGGGTGATGATTTTGTAATCTTGGCGGACTTTTGAAATTTCCGAACAAAGGATCAACCCGTCAATCACGCCAAACGGGTGATTGGCGATCACCAAAAGTCGGCCGGTCTTAGGAATATGCGCGCCCAAGTCGAGATGAACATTGACTTTTAATTGCAGGCGATCCACCGCGTCTTGCCAGAACAAATGGTTGGGGCGGTCATCATTCACATAATCGAGATAAAGTTTTTTGATGAGTGGTTGGCCAGTGACTTTTTCAATGCCACGAATAAAAGCACTCGACAGCGGTCCCAATTCCCCATTCGCAAAGGAAAAGATCGGAGATGACGTCTCCTTTTGTGCGGTGGTCATCGGCATAATTGCGGCTATCTGTTTAGAAATATGAATAATTGGAATATAGAGGAAATTACAGGCTCAAACAATAGCGCTTTCAGTCATGGGCAACGCGCAACTCCCCCTCTTCAAATCTTCAGCCAGTGGCAACAGCCCTTATACGGTTGTCAGGGCGTTGTTGTCGTTCACCGGTTCATCCAAGTCATAGCCCGTTGGGGTGTCGAGTTCTTCTAGCCCCAATTGGCTGAAAGCATCATCGCTATCCAGCACTTCGGCTTCGCCGGATTGTTCAATGATTTGGATAAGCCGTTCTTCTGGACACATATCGGCATCATGAATGATGGTCACCGCGACAAGCGCTGCTAGAGTCGTGGCTTTGACATCTTCTGCGCCGTGTTTTGGTGAAACAAACGGCAGAATTACGCATCCTTGTTGGATGCCAGCATCGATCGGTGGCATTGAACGTCTCCGTTTTTCAGGGTGGAAGCAGGGGTATAAGCCGCTATAACCTCGCCGGATGAGGCTACTAAACATAGTTGTGTTTTAAGGCTCAAATACAACATGCAGTATTATTACACGCAATGCGGCGAATCTTGTCAACTTACAATTTTGTGACAATCAATCTTTTTGGGAATGTTTTTGGCGCCCAGTTCTTTGCCCAAAATCAGGGTTGATTCGAATGGCTCATAAAAAAACACGCCGCAATGGGCGTGTTTTCTTCAATTTCTATCAATTGATATTAAGAGCCGACGCGGCGAACCTTAATTTTACCCACAGGGCGGTCATTGACGTTTTTGATGGTTTTGGTCGGCTGGCTATAGATCAGCGTTTCGACACCATAAGTATCAACCACGCTGGCTTTCGCCCGCACCTGCATGCCCACCAGCGCTTGATCCAAGGTCAGGGTCGAGGTGGTTGGCGTATCAATGGCGCGCCAATTGCGGCCGTCTTTGGTGGATTCCCATGAAACTGCCATGCTGGCGATGCCATCTTCATCGGAAACATTGTTGGTATTCACCGTAATGGTCGAGCCTTCTTCAGCATTGCCCGTGACGATGACTTCACCTTCCACAGGATCGTCGACATTGGCGACGGTTTCCGATGGATTTGAGATGAGCACCTCGCGTGTGTCGTGACCGTCGACATAGGTGATGACCGCGCGATAAGAATAGCCCACATGCTCTTGGCCGAGGCGCAAGATATCGCCGGTGGTGTTGCTATAGGCTTGCCATTCGGTTTTAGACGAGGAGCGTTGCCAAATCACGTCATAAGAACCAATGCCATCTTCGTCAGAGATGCTGCTGGTATCCACCACCAGCGCGTCTTCTTCAACAGGCATCCCCACCAGCACGGGCGCGCCCGTGGGTTTGTCATTGACGTTCTGAACCGGCGATGAAGGCGGGCTGGTCAGCGTTTCCAGATTGCCTTGGCCATCAATATAAGTGATCACCACACGCAATTTTTTGCCGACATGAACTTCGCGCGGCGTGAAAGATTGGCTGGTGGCGGAAGAAATATTCTGCCAATTGCCATCAAGGCCAAGGATTTGCCATTGCACAGATACTTCACCCATGCCGTCATCATCCATGACAGCGCTGGCATCGACGATCAGCGGATCATCTTCAATGGCAATGAAATCACCGTCGCCATCATCACCGCCGCTGTTATTCCCGCCGCTAGACGCTTGATTTGAAGCACCTCCGCTTTGGCTGTTCGATGATGATCCCGTGCCACTAGAAGCGGTCGAGGACGAAGCGCCTGATGTGGCCGCTTCATCGGAAACAGCGGTTGCGGTCGCTGCTGACGCCGAGGACGTTGATGAGGTTTCAATGTCTGATGTGGTACTGCCACCGGCTAGAGCAGTGGATGCCATCAGAGCGGCAACAATAAAGGCGCAACAACGGATCATATTCTGCATCTTCATCCCTTTTTTTACTTTCATCTTTTGAAAATACCGCATCACGGCGAAATCAAAAATAAAATTTATGGTATTAACATACCGAAATTAAAAAAAATTTCATTATGTATTTTACCTTATGTAAATCAGGCCTCATTTAAGGCCTTGATCGAGGGGATGAAGCAAGAGCGACCGGCCTTGGGTTAAGGCCGATCAAAGACGGTGTTAGGCGTCGTTATATTGAGGCGACCAATTGTCGAGAATAGCGCGCGCTTTCGGGTTATCGGCAAAGACAACCTCGTCGTGATTTGGTTTTTTAGCCGTTAATTCAACGACATAACCGTTTGGATCGCGGAAGTAGATTGAATCGATAAAGCCATGATCCGACACGCCGCGGGTTTCAATCCCAGCGGCTTTGCCTTTTTCAAACATTTCCATCAGATGTTCTGGCGTCACTTCAAGCGCCAAATGCAGGTCATAATCATGCTGTGTTTTGAATTCAAAATCGCGGTCCGGCGCTTCAAAAAAAGCGATGAAAGAGCCGTCTTCCATCTGATAAAAACTGTGCAGCACCTTTGTGTCGCGGCCTGTTTTGGTTTCGGTAATCTCAAGAGCGCCAGCGAGCGACAACCCTAAAAAGTCTTCATAGAAGGCGCGGGTGTCATGGCTGTTGCGGCAACGATAGGCTTTGTGGTGTAGACCTTTAATCATGTTTTTCTCCATTCATACGGCTTTCATATAAGCGGCATGGCCAAGATAACAAGATGCGGTTTTCGTCTCCATCGAAGAAACAAGCATAAAAAAACAGCCTCATGATTGAGGCTGTTTTCAAGATAAAGTGGTTTTAAGGGAGTATCCCCCTCATGCCTTTAATATGGCCATTAGCCGGGGATTTTCCCGTTCACGCCCTCGAGGTAGTAATTCATCCCCCAAAGCGCGCCATCATCGAGTTCTTCACCCGCGCCGATAACAGATTTGCCTGTATTATCGGTCAGAGGGCCAGCAAAGATTTTGATCTTGCCGGAACGGATGCCATCAAGCGCGGCTTGAGCTTTGGCTTTGACATCAGCGGGCATGTTCTTGAACTCAGACAGAACGAGCATGTCTTGCGCGATCCCGCCCCAAGTGTTGCCTGCCCAGTGATCAGGGCCTTCGCCGGTTGACCATGAACCGTTGCGCAGGGCTTCGATGCGGCTGATGTAATAAGGCCCCCAGTTGTTTTCAGAAGCAAAGAGTTGAGCGTTTGGTGCAAAGGCTTCCATATTGGTGGATTGACCAAAGCCAAGCGCGCCGTTCTTTTCTGCGATCTGCAACATAGCAGGCGAATCCGTATGCTGAGCCAAAATATCAGCGCCTTCCGCGATGTGAACTTTAGCGGCATCGGCTTCTTTCACCGGATCATACCAAGTGTTTGCCCAGATCACGGAAATCGAGGCGTCTTTATTGACCGAACGCATCCCTTGCGCGAAAGCGTTGATGCCCATGATGACTTCAGAAATCGGGTACGCGCCGATATAGCCAATCTTATTGGATTTGGTCATCAGCCCCGCAACAACGCCTTGCACATAGCGGCCTTCATAGAAACGGATATTGCCCGTCGCCATATTCGGCAGACGCTTATAGCCGGTCATATGTTCAAATTTTACATTTGGAAATTCTTTGGCGACTTTCAGGGTTGGGTCCATATAGCCGAAAGACGTGGTGAAGATAATTTCATTGCCTTGCTGAGCCAATTCGCGGATGACGCGGGTGGCATCAGGGCCTTCAGGCACGTTTTCAACATAGGTGGTCTCAACGTCACTGCCGAAATGCTTAACGACCATTTGACGGCCCAATTCATGGGCATAAGTCCAGCCGTGATCCCCAGGGGTGGTCAGGTAGACAAAACCAACCTTGGTTGATTCCGCCGCTGCCATTGAGGCTTGAAGCATGAGCGCAGCTAAAACCGCCCCCAAACTGGTGAGTATTTTCTTAAACATGATCTCTCTCCGTGGTTTATGTATCCGCATCCGCAAAGGATCGGGGATACGGCAGGTTTCCCTGCAAATTTCTAAGCCCAGTCTAAGATTTTGTTCAGCGCGGAGGCATCGAACAAAAGCCTATCCTTATTAATTGCCCGGGTGGAAGGGTTTGCCCAAACACGCCGGAACGGTAATGAATGATGAGGATGACCGCATCGACATCAAGACCAGCGCTAATATTGTGGCAAGATAAGGCAACATTGACAAGACTTGAGATGGCACTGCCCAACCGCGCGCTTGCCCCGCCAATTGCATGATCGTGATGCCGCCAAAAATAAGCGCGCCAATGACAATCCGATAAGGCACCCAAGACGCGAAGACCACCAGCGCAAGCGCAATCCAGCCGCGGCCTGCCGTCATGCCTTCGGACCAATGCGGCGTCAGCACCAAGGGAATATACGCCCCTCCAAGGCCAGCGCAAATCCCGCCAAAGGCGACAGCCATCCACCTCACTTTTTGAACTGCGTAGCCGAGCGCGTGCGCCGAATCGTGATTATCCCCCACGGCGCGAAGAATCATCCCGCCTCGGCTGTGGCGTAAAAACAGGGACGTGGCGATGATCAGCGCGAAGGCCAAATAAAACAAAACATCCTGATGGAAAAGCAATTCACCAAGAAGGGGGATTTGATCCAAGAGAGGGATGCTGATGGGTGGAAGGCTAGCGGCGGTCTTGCCCACCAAGGGCGCGCCTGCCAGACCTGAAAATCCCGTGGCGAAAATCGTCAGCGCCAAACCCGTCGCAACTTGATTGGTCATCAGCGTGACGGCAAAAAACGCGAAAATCAGCGCCGCCGCCATTCCCGCAAGCGCGCCGGTTAAAATGCCGGTATAGGGATTGCCCGTATAAAGCACCGCCGCCAAGGCCGCCACCGCGCCCATCAGCATCATGCCTTCAACCCCAAGGTTCAAAACGCCCGCGCGTTCGGTGATCAATTCACCCGTTGCTGCCAGCAATAAGGGGATGGACGTGGCCAATACCGTCAGAAGCAATGCGCTCATGATCCTGCCTTTCGTGTGGTCCATTCGATTTTGTAATGTTGAAGCGTTGCCCCTGCCAAGAGGAA
>CAJXME010000061.1 GCA_913056245.1 uncultured Alphaproteobacteria bacterium
CTTTGGCCGAAGCAAACCACCGAAGGCATCAAAAAAGCCATCACAAGATCAGGATGAATTGGGGCGGATCAACGCTTGGCTGCGAGCGTCGAAATCAGCACATGACTCCCGCAAGGCTACTTTATATGCGGCGCTGGCTGAATTGGGTCAAGCCATCTTGGGGCAGCGGGGGCGGCTTGTGTTTGATGATGACGTCATGGCGGGATTAGCTTTGCGGCTATTTTGCCAAGATTACGGCAGCCTTGAAATCCGCCGCATGATCGAGCCGATATTCTACCAAGCCGTGCGCGAAGAAGGCTATCGGCTTTTGCCCAGCCAAGAAAAGCGGATTGTTATGAACACCAAAGGCGCATCCGCCGCCGGCAAAAGCACCATCCGCCCCCATCAACGGAAATTGGCCGAAAAAATGGGGATACCTTGGGAAGATTTTGCCCTCATCAGCCCCGATTACTGGCGCAAATACTTGCTCGATTACGATAGCCTTGGCGATGATTACAAATACGCCGCGATGCTAACAGGCATGGAATTGGAGATGATCGATCTCAAACTCGATCACCTGATGGCGGAAAAAGCCGCGCAAAACAAAGTGCCGCATATGCTGATCGATCGCTTCCGTTTCGACAGTTTCATGGTGAGCAATGATGGCGAATATGAAAGCCGGTTGCTGACACGTTTTGGCGATACGGTTTATCTGTTTTTTGTCATCACCCCGCCTGCGGAAACCGTGGAACGGGCATGGCAACGAGGACTTTCCACCCAACGCTATAAGGCCGTTGATGACCTCCTCTATCACAACATTGAAGCCTATAAAGGCATGCCAGAATTGTTTTTTTCATGGGCTGGGGTGCGCGATAAAAGGGTGCATTTTGAATTTCTGGATAATGATGTGCCGCTTGGCGAAGACCCCCGCACCATCGCCTTTGGGGTGAATGATCGCATGACCATTCTTGACCCGGAAACGCTGGATCGCATTGACCAGTTTCGGTATGTCAATATCCACGCCACCAACCCTCATGATGTGCTCGAAGACCAAGGCGACAATAGCCATGGCTTTATCCGCCAATGCATCAGCATGATGGCTTCGATCGATTGGATGGATAGCACGGGCGAGGTGATTTGGGGAAAAATAGAACATGGCCAATGGGTAAGCCTTGATGAAAAGGCCGTGCCGACATCGGTTCAGGCAGATCAATCGATGCTCAACGCCATGGGTTACGGCAAAGCGAAAAACTTAAGCCATCCCGAACCATCGGGTGATTTGGACGACGAGCGCCGCTATACCATTGGCCGCTGGGCCGCGCGAAAGACTTAGCCGGCTCTTGGGTTATTCGGTGATGATATAAGGCGGGGATATCCAGTGTTCTTCAAGGTTGTTGCCATCGCCTTCGACACGGTCAATCACGGTGAATAAGCCGGGGCTGAACAACGGCGTCAGCACCCCATGCCAAACGTTTCGGTGGATATTGACGCCCGTATGAGGCGGCACCATAAACGCCTTGGGACGTCCGGGCTTGCCATTATCATCATCGGCGACAATCACCAAAAAAGGATGCTCGGTCATCGGCATGAAGCATTGACTACCCAAGGGGTGGCGTTCCATCAAATCCAACTGATAGGGCAAATCCCGCGGCACGGCATCAAAGACCGAAACCCCTAAACGGCCGCCATCACAAATCATCTGGGCGCGGTCATGATGCCGCCCGCATAGCCCTTGATTGATCATCACATCAGGCGCGTCTTTGGCGTTAAGGACATCCCCATAATCGGCAAACGCCTCAGCCGTTAGGGGCAGGATCGTGACGGATTGGGTGTCGGCCATCATTGGCCTCCAGCAAGCGATAACCCCCCGGGGGTCAGCGGCATCTGGCGGTTAACATCTTTATAGAGAAGATAGCGGAAAGGCCCGTTTCCTTTGGCGATGCAGGCTTGAGGGGAAAAGGCACGCAGCCAAAGATAATCGCCCGCTTCCACCGGTATCCAATCTTGATTGACGTAATAATCAGCCTCGCCTTCCAGCATATAAAGCCCGTGTTCCATGACGTGGGTTTCCGCAAAAGGGATCACGCCGCCCGGCTGAAACGTCACGATATTCACATGCATATCATGGCGCAAATCCGACGGGTCCGCAAAACGAGTGGTTGCCCATTTGCCATCGGTATCGGGCATGGCGATCGGCTTAACCGCATCGTCATGGGTGACAAAACTTGGTGGCATTTCAATCCCCGCCGCGGGCTGATAGCGTTTGCGTATCCAATGAAAAATCAGCGATTCTGACCCTGAATTGGCCAACGCCCAATCGGAAGACGGGCTGATAAAAGCGTATGAGCCCGCCGTCAGCGCGTGGGATTGACCGTCAAGGGTCAGATGGCCTTCACCCGCAACCACAAACAACACGGCTTCGGCATTGGCGTCATCATCTGGGTGATCGGAGCCACCACCCGCCGCCACATCCATAATATAATGTGAGAAGGTTTCGGAAAATCCTGTCATGGGCCGCGCCAAGACCCAGAGCCTTGTGTCGCGCCATTGCGGTAGTAAACTGGCGGTGATATCCGTCAGGGCAATTTTATCAATCATCAGGTAACTGGGCGTAAAGCGTGATTTATCGCCGGTAAAGTCGCGTTGCGGCGGCAATCCCCCAAGGGGGGCGTAATAGGATGAAGCGGGCATGGTTGCTCCTTAAACCAAAAGGCCATTATTGCGGTAGTATAGCATCAAGCCGAAGCCGAGCAATTTTTTCAACTTCACGGCAAGCGGTGGCAAACTCATCCTCGATGCTGTGATCAATGCGCCGTTCAAACGCCGCTAAAATATCAGCCTTGGTGAGTCCCTTCACCGCGATGATAAAAGGAAAGCCAAACCGCTCACGGTAAGCTGTGTTGAGGGTGGTGAAACGCGCACGTTCGTCATCGGTGAGCATATCCAATCCGGCGGAGGCTTGCTCGCTGGTTGAGGCTTCAGTGAGGCGACCCGCGGCGGCCAATTTCCCCGCCAAATCAGGATGCGCCAAAAGAACATCCATCCGATCTTGATCAGACGCGCGGCGGAAGACTTGAGCCATGGCGCCAAAGAGACCCGGGGCGTGGTCATGCACTGGCCCCATCTCGCCATCAAACACCGCTTCGGCAATCCAAGGCGAATGTTCAAAAATAGAGCCAAACAATTCCAAAAATTGCGGTTTATCCATTTGATGCGGGGAAAGCCGCGACGCTGGTGCAGGGTGATGCTGTCGCCAATAGGTGGCGATCTGGGCGCGGGTGGCGAACCAGACCCGGGCATGGCTCTGGGCATAGTCGATGAAGCGTTTGATCGCCATCACCCGCCCGGGACGCCCCGCCAAACGGCAATGAAGCCCAATGCTCATCATCTTTGGCGCGCCCTCACATCCCTCGGCGTAAAGTGCATCAAAACTGTCTTTCAAGTAATTGTAAAACTGATCGCCAGCGTTAAACCCTTGCGGGGTTGCAAAGCGCATATCATTGGCATCCAGCGTGTAAGGGATGATCAATTGCTCACCATGGGGCGTCGGTAGCCAATAGGGCAGATCATCGGCATAGGAATCCGATTGATAAAGGCAATCGGTTTCTTCCGCCACCAAAGCCACGGTATTCATCGAACACCGCCCGGTGTACCAGCCTTGAGGCTTTGAGCCCGTCACCGCTTCATGGCGGCGATAGGCGTCGATGATCTGGGCGCGTTCTTCATCGGGGGTCATGTCTTTATGCTCGATCCATTTCAGCCCATGGCAAGCGATCTCCCATCCCGCCTTCAGCATCGCTTCGGTCTGGGCGGGGCTGCGTTCAAGTGCCGTCGTCACCCCAAAGACCGTGACGGGGATAGCGGCGGTGGTGAACAGCCGGTAGAGCCGCCAGAATCCCGCCCGCGCGCCATATTCATAGATTGATTCCATGTTCCAATGGCGTTGATTGGGCCAAGCCACCGCGCCGGGGATTTCCGACAAAAAGGCTTCGGATTCTCCATCGCCATGGATCAAGCACCGCTCGCCGCCTTCTTCGTAATTAACGACAATCTGGATCGCGATGGCCGCGTCATTAGGCCAATGCGGATGCGGCGGCGTCGCGCCATAGCCATGGAGGTCTCGGTCGTATCGGGTCATGAGGAATGCCTATTTAATTCAATCAGTTGAGCCGGAGGGCGAGAGGACGCGGCGGCGTCTTGGCGAGTCCATTCCGACAATTGCCCGGCAATGGATAAAGCGACGCGAACCGGTTCTTTGCCGCCGATTTCCGGTAATCCCACAGGGCATTGGATGCGGTTGATGGCGGCTTCATCAAACCCCAAATCCATGAGCCGCGATTGGAAGCGCGCGCGTTTCGTAGCGGAACCGATCAGCCCAATTTTGGCCGCGCCGCCTGTTTTGAGCAACGCCGCGCAAAGATCAAAATCCATTTGATGCGAATAACTCATGATCAGATGGATTGCTCCTTGCGGCGCGTAAGTCGCAATCTGCGCCATATCACTGGCGGGGATGGTCGTGATGTCTTCAGCGATTTCTTCAGGGAAACGGTCTGGGCTGCTGTCTACCCAATGACGATCCAAGGGCAATCCCGCGGTCACCGCCATCACCGCACGGCCCACATGACCCGCGCCATAAAGATAAAACGGAATCGTTTCCGGCATCAGCGGTTGCATCAAGCCGTTTTGATCCGCCGCTGTCTCGCTCCAATAAGCGGGCTGTTCCGCGTCATCGGGATGGATCACAAATCCCGATTGATGGCGCGCCAATTCAGCCCAGGCTTGCCGATCCGATTGATGGATATATTCAAACATCACGCTGACAAAGCCGCCGCAACATTGCCCCAAGGTCGGGCCAAGAGGATAATCGCGCCAAAAGCGATGCGGTTGCTCGCCATGGCTAAGCGCGGTCTTGGCTTGGAAGAGCGCGTCATGTTCCAGCATGCCGCCGCCAATACTGCCGTGAAAACCTTCTGTCGTGACCAGCATGGCCGCGCCTAATTCCCGAGGGGTTGAGCCTTTGACGCGGCTGATCACCGCCAAGCAAACGGCGTCTTGGTCGTCGAGACTCGCGCAAATTTGATCAATCCATCGCATTCTATTTCTCTCGCATATGCTTTGCGGTCATGTATAAACGTTCCGCCGTAGCCGGCGCATCCAAATCAGGATAGGGGCTTTTGTTGGGTTTCCCCCGCTGAACCAGCGCATCGCTTAAGGCAAAAAACGCGCTCATCCCCAGCATCAATGGCGGCTCTCCCACGGCTTTTGAGCGCATGATGGTGGCCGATAAATTCCCCCCTGAAGGATAAAGGTTAATGGCTGTTTGCAAAGGCCGATCCGAACAAGCGGGTATTTTATAGGTGGATGGCGCGTGGGTCAAAAGCCGACCATCTTGGCCATAGACCAGTTCTTCCATGGTCAGCCATCCCATGCCTTGGATATAGCCCCCTTCGATTTGCCCCAGATCAATCGCAGGGTTAATCGACAATCCCGCGTCATGCAAGATATCAACGGCCAGCAAGCGGCTTTCGCCGGTCAGAAGATCAACCATAACTTCGGTCACCGCCGCGCCATAGGCAAAATAATAGAACGGCTCGCCCTTGCCTTTGATGGGGTCCCAGTGAATATCGGGCGTGGCGTAATAGCCGGTTGACGAAAGCGACACGCGCCCTTGCCAGCATAAATTCGCCGCTTCAGCAAAAGAAAGGCGATCATTGCCGATGGTGACGTGGTTATCGGCAAAAATTACCGTTTCGACAGGCTGTTGATAGAGCGATGCCAAATGTTCCGCCATGCGATCCTTGATCGTGGTGGCGGCGATATGCGCGGCCATGCCATTGAGATCAGTGCCAGAAGACGCGGCGGTGGCGGAAGTGTTTGGCACTTTGCCCGTATGGGTGGGGGTGGTGCGAATCCGATCCGCCGTTAAGCCAAAGACGGAAGCCGTGATTTGTTTGACTTTGGTGAATAAGCCTTGCCCCATTTCCGTGCCGCCATGGTTCAGCATCACCGAGCCATCGGTGTAAACATGCACCAGCGCGCCCGCTTGATTGAGCATGGTTTTATTAAAACTGATGCCAAATTTCACCGGCGTCAGCGCAATGCCGCGGCTGAAATGGTCATGATCGCGATTCCACGCTGCGATCTCCTGCCGCCGGTCATGGTATCGTGACGATTCCGCCAGCCGCTTGGTCAAATCCTGAATGATGCCGTCTTTAACGACTTGCCCATAGGGGGTGGTGCGGTGATCGCCGCTGTCATGATCGGGATAGAAATTCGCCTGCCTGACCTCAAACGGATCGAGGCCGAGGTCATGGGCGATATGATCCAGCACACGCTCAATCCCCATCATGCCCTGCGGCCCCCCGAAACCACGAAAAGCCGTGTTCGATGGTGTGTTGGTTTTACACATGGTTGAGGTGATGGTCATATTCGCGATGGCATAGGCGTTATCGGCGTGCATGACCGCCCGTTCCGCCACCGCTTTGGACAGGTCATAAGACATCCCGCAACGCAGGGCATGGTCAAATTCAACGCCGCGAATCCGCCCTTGGTCATCAAAGCCAACGCGGTAATCAATGCGAATATCATGACGCTTGCCGGTGATCCGCATATCGTCATCGCGATCTCTCGACTACGTGTTGGTAGGCTTGGCCTCAGCTGGCGATCAAAAGCCCGATGTTGCACTGCCCGTGGATCCCGAGACCAGAGACCGATGGGTGTTCAATTTTGAGGTTGCGCCAGAGTCGACAGACAGGCTCCGATTGGTGACAGTTGTTGGTGAGACCACCTGGTTTGGAGAGGCCTCGTTGATCTTTCTGAGCCCCGGCAACTAGCCGGTACAGATCACAATATTGTCGATCAAGCGCGTCGTTCCAAGGCGGGCAGCGCCAAAGATGGCAATTTCTTCATCCGCCTCAG
>CAJXME010000062.1 GCA_913056245.1 uncultured Alphaproteobacteria bacterium
ATCGGGGCTATCGCCGCCGGTGATCGGCTTATGCCCAGATTTTTTCGCCGCATCGATCATGGAAGTCACTTTTTTGAAATGCTCCTGATCGACCAAAACGCCCATGCGATTAATCGGGTCGAGCGGATTGCCGTGGCGCCATTCTTTGACGTGATCAAGTATCCGCGCCATCAATTCGGCTTTGATATCTTTATGGACAATCAGCCGCGATGTGGCGGAGCAGTTCTGCCCCATATTCCAGAACGCGCCATTGACGATATGCCCCGCGACATCATCGAGATTTTCAGCGTCATCAAGAACAATCGCAGGGTTCTTTCCGCCGCATTCCAGCGTCACTTTCTTGAGGTTTGATTCCGCGGCATAGGTCAAGAACCGGCGGCCTGTTTCCGTTGAGCCGGTGAAACTCACCATATCAATATCAGGGTGCAGGCCGATGGGCTGACCCGTGGTGGGGCCATCGCCGGGCAAAATTTGAAGAACGCCGCGCGGCAAGCCTGCTTCCATCGCCAATTCCGCGATGCGAAGAGCGGTCAGCGGCGTTTGTTCAGCGGGCTTGACAATCACCGAATTGCCCGCCGCCAAAGCGGGGCCAATCTTCCAAGCCATCATCAGCATGGGGAAATTCCAAGGCAGGATACAGCCAACAATCCCGATGGGTTCACGAACGATCATCGCCATGGCGTCATCACCAACCGGCGCGGTTTGATCGTAGATTTTATCAATCGCTTCGGCATGCCATTTGATGGTGTGGATCGTCTCGGGAATATCAATTTCAGCGCAATCACGGATCGGCTTGCCGCTATCAATCGCCTCCATCACCGCCAGTTCATGACGGTTGCGGGTGATCAATTTGCAAAGGCGGATCAACACATCTTTTCGTTCCGCCGGATGAAGGCGACTCCAAGAGCCTTCGTTAAACGCCTTTCGTGCTTCCAGCACCGCGTCATCGACATCATCGCTAGTGCATTGATGAATGCTGGTGATGGTCTCGCCCGTGGCGGGATTGGTGACCGCCATGGCCTCGCCACGCCCTTTGCGGAAGCCGCCATTGATGAAAGCCTCCGATGGTGGAGTCAGGCTCGCCGCGATGGCGGTGTATTCGTCCAGTGAAAGCACATCACTCATGACCGGGATTCCTCTTCAATGCGTTTGATCGTGGTGTTCATGGTGGCGATAACTTGCGCCAAGTCTCGCTTCTCATCTTTATTGAGCGGTTTCAGCGGAAGGCGCGGCGGCCCCGAAGGCAAACCCCTTAAGGCCATTCCATGCTTGATGCATTGCAAAAACTTGCCGCCTTGTTCCAGCACCGTCATCAGCGGCAACATGGCGGTCATGATGCGGCGGCCTTTGGTGAAATCACCCTCAATCACGCAGGCGTTCAACAAGGCTTTATGGGCGCCCATGGCAAAATTGCTGGCGGCGCAAACCCAACTTTTTGCCCCCCATGCGAAAAACTCAAGCGCTTGGTCATCCATCCCACAGCTCAATTCAATATGCGGGTATCGCCGTGCCAGCAAATGCACCCGATTGATATCACCGGAGGATTCTTTGATGGCTTTGAAATTAGGCGATTGGCCGACGCGATCCAGAAACTCTTCATCCATCATCGATCCCATCCGCCCGGGATAGTTATAGAGCATCACGGGCATATTAACGCTGCGTTCCACCGCAAGGGCGTGCAAGGCGTTTTCCCGTCCCGTCGGCAGGGAATAAGGCGGCGTTGCGATCAGGATGGCATCGCATCCCGCGGCTTTAGCCTCACCCGCCAGCATGATGGAATCTTCGGTGCGAAGCGCGCCCGTTCCCCCCACCACTGGCACACGGCCGTTGATATGCGCGCAACCAAATTTCAGCATATCGACACGCTCTTCCATCGAATGCGCGTAATATTCACCCGTGGTGCCAGCGATGACAATGCCATCGACCCCTTCGTCGATCAGATGATCAAGGACTTGAGCAAAACCATCGCGATCCAAACTCATGTCGTCATGGCATGGGGTGATCGCTGGCGTATAAATTCCTCTGAATTCCATAATGGCACTTCTCTTTCTACGATCTGATCGTTACGGCTGAATATCAAATTCCAATGGCGTGGGGTGGATGTAAAGATGCATATAGTGGCTAGATAAAGACCAATGTTCAAGCGTCAGCCGCACGGCTTCATCTTCATCGCCCGCATCAAACGCCTCGATAAAAGCGTCGTGATGCTGGCTCGCTTTGGTGATTTTATCAATGGGTTCATCGTTCTTTTGAGGAGCGTTTTGAGGGGCATCGCCCTTCTCAACCCAAAAAGTCTGGCCAATCCGCGCGTGATCAATCAGCAACCGTTGCAGGCTTGGCATCAGGTAAGGGTTATCCGCCATGACGCCAATTTGATGATGAAAGCGGTCATTGTAATAGACCATGCCTTCGACATTTTGGCGTTTGACCGCGTCTTTGAATTGATCTTGGACTCCCGCCAGCGTTTGAATTTGCGTTGGTGTTGCGCTTTGCGCCGCCAATCGTGAGACGGCCGAGTAAATCATCGGCGCGCTCAAGAAAAACTGCCGCATCGATTGATGATCCATGGGCGAGACAATCGCGCCTCTATGCTCGCGGATTTGGGTGTAGCCTTCGCCAGACAATTGCCGCAAGACTTCACGCATCGGCGTGCGCGACAGCCCATAGCGTTGCGCCAAACTGGTTTCATCCAGCGCTTCGCCGGGCTTTAATTCCATGGTCAGGATTTGCCGCCGCAACAAGGTCAGCACGTCATCCTTGGTGATTTTTTTCCCACCAATGGGTGTATTGATCTGCGTGTCTGGCATCATGCTCTTCGTGTTTTGTTGCGTTATGCGGTCACGATAATGGCGCGCTGAATATCGTTGACATCACCGTGACATTAGCGCAAAACAAAATTGTATACAACTTGTATTTAGGTGCAGGCCATGTCCAAGGATGTTGATCTTAAATCCCGCCGCGGCGGTCGTGGTGAGCGGCGCGCCCTGCGCACTAAAGTTTCCGATGCCATGTTGCCGCCCTTAAAACGCAATATGCCGCTGGTTGAACCCATGAGCCTTGAGGAGGTGGAGAAAATTGACAACGCCTCCATGGAGATCCTTGAAGAGGTCGGCGTCGTGTTCCGTGACGATATCGCGCTGGAAGATTGGCGGCGGGCTGGCGCAAAAGTCGAGGGGGATTTGGTCAAATTTGATCGCGGCATGATCCGCGAATTGATCAGCACCATCCCTGCTGAGATTACCTATCACGCCCGCAATCCCGAAAAAAATATCGATATTGGCGGCCTTCATTCGATGTTCATTCCCATGACGGGCGCGCCTTATCTGCGTGACCTCAACGACGAACGCCGCAACCCAACCTTGGATGACTTGGCGAATTTTCACAAATTATCGCATATGCTGCCCGCGCTTCATTCATCGGCGCATCACATTGTTGAGCCGATGGATCATCCCGTTTCGCATCGGCATTTGCGCATCACCTATTCGTCGATGAAACATTCCGACAAAACCTTTATGGGGATGACGACCTCCGGCAAAAACGCCGAAGACGTGCTGGATATGTGCGGCCTTCTTTTTGGTGACGATTTCATGGAAACCCACGCGGTGGTGACGGGCAATTGCAATGGCAATTCCCCCTTGGTTTGGGATGAAACCATGCTCAGCGCCATGCGGGCGTTTAACCGCCGCAATCAACCTGTTCTTTGCTCGCCTTTCGTGCTGGGCGGCGCCAATACCCCCGCTTCCACCGTGCCAGCCGTCGCGCAATTAAACGCCGAAGCGCTTTCCGCCTTGGCCTATACCCAAGTCGTCCGCAGAGGATGCCCCGCGATTTACGGTCATTATTTATCCACCGTGTCGATGCAATCGGGCGCGCCCATGGCGGGGACGCCGGAAATTAGTTTGATGAATTTCATGATCGGGCAAATGGCGCGCTATTATAATGTGCCGTGGCGCACCTCGAACACCCTTGGCGGCGCGAAAACCTTGGACGCGCAAGCGGGGTATGAAAGCGCCACCACCTTGATGGCGGTGATGCTGTCCGGCGCCAATTACATTTGGCATTCCGCGGGCTGGAACGAAGCGGGGATGCATTGCTCCATGGCCAAATTCATCATCGACGCGGAACAATGCGAAATGGCTTATCGCATGATGCAGGGGCTGAACTGGGCTGATTTTGACGAAGCCCTAGCGGCGGTGCGCGATATTGGCCCCGGCGGGCATTATCTTGGCCATCCCCATACCCAAGCCAATTTCCAAGAGGCGTTCTTCATGCCGAAATTGTTTGACAACAATTCCTACGAACAATGGGTGGCGGAAGGTTCAAAAGACGCCACAACGCGAGCGCTGGAAAAAGCCCGGCAATTGCTCGATGATTATCAAGAACCAGTGCTTGATGCCGCGGCCAATGAGGCTTTGCTCGATTACATCGCCCGCCGCGAGCGCGAAATCCCCGCCGAAGATGCGCTTAATCAAGATTACTAAGGCTTATCCCGCTTTAGATGATCGCCTTTTCCAAGAACGGCTTGCCATCACGGATGCGTTCATAGCCGAGTGGGCTTAAATCAAGGCTGCGGTATTCCCCATAGGCAATGAGTTCCGAGACGCCGCGCCCCATGGCTGGTGATTGCTGAAACCCATGGCCTGAAAACCCATTGACCATGATGAAATTGTCCAACTCATCGTGATGGCCGACAATCGCGTTCTGATCAAGGGTGTTATAGGCGTAATGCCCCACCCATGAATTCATTACTTTGACCGCCTCAAACGCAGGAACACGGGTGGCGAGGGCAGGCCAAATCTTTTGCTCCCAGACGCTGTAATCCATGTCAAAGTCATCAAAATCCACCGCCGGATCAATATCAGGCGGACAGCCGCACATATAATACCGGCCATCGGTGCGCATCGTGACTCCCGTGGGGTCAATCGTCAGGGGCAAATCACGATCCAAGGGGTTTTGCGCGTCAAAAATAAAGGTGAAGCGGCGGCGCGCTTCAATCGGCAAATCAACACCCGCCATCGCCGCGGTCACCGCTGCTCTTGGCCCGCTGGCGTTGATGACGATGCCGGCGTTAATCACCTCACCTGACGCTAAGACCACGCTGGTGATCGAATTGCCGTCGCGCTTCATATCAACCACTTCACCATGCAGGTATTCGACGCCATTGTGACGGGCTTTGCGCTTCCACCAATCAAACAAAGTGTTGCCGTCAAAATAGCCTTCGTCTTTGGTGTTGTGGCTCCCGAGGATGATGCCATCCAAGTTATAGAAAGGGTATTCCGCCGCGATTTCATCAGGCGTCATGATGCGGGTGCCTGCCCCCAATGAGGCCTGTAATTTCTGGCTTTCGATCAGGACATCCGCCATCGCCTGATTATCAGCAAGATAGAGATAACCAAAACTATGCAAAAGCACATCCGGCACATCAGGGTCATCATGCATAAAAGATCGGAAGTTTTTGACAAACTCCGCCCCAAATTGCGAAATGCGAATATTGATCTCATTGGAAAATTGCTGGCGAATGCAAGAATTCGTGCAAGAGGTCGACGAGTTCTCATAACTGGGGTTACGCTCAACCACCAAAATAGAGCCGTCAAAATCCGGATTATCCGACAGAAACCACGCCACTGATGATCCCATCATGGCACCGCCGATAATCACCACATCATAGCTGGAGCCTTTCGGCGCTTCCCCAAATCCTGCGTAAGCCATGCCATTCCCCAATCATCTTCATCAAGGTTAATCTGATACTTCAGCATCGCCTTGTTTGGGTCGATTGTCATCAATTTGTGTGGCATGAACGCGAAAATAAATTTGCTCCGCAATGCTGGTGGCATGATCACCAATGCGTTCAATGTTTTTGGCGATAAACAAACAATGCCGCATGGTCTCAGCATCATGTTGGCCGCCTTGATCGAGCGTCTTGACTATGATTTCCGTCAAGCGGAGATAAGCCTCATCGATAGCAATATCGTTTTCCCAGACTTTCAAGGCTTTTTCGACATCACTGCGCCCAAAAGCATCATTGATGGTGATCAAGGTGCTGAGCGCGTCTTGCCCCATAGTGGTGAATTCATCAACAAAGGGAAGCGATTTCTTATTGGTTTTGAGCGTCAATAAACGTTTGGCAATATTGCGCGCCAAATCACCAATGCGTTCGATGCCCGAAGCGACGCGGGGTGCGATCATAACTTTGCGCAAATCCGAAGCATGGGGTGAGCGCAAGGCGATAATTTCTAAGGCTTTATCAAAAATTTTCTGCTCAAACTGGTCGATTTGCTTATCGTTTTTGATGATGGTGTTCAGCACCTGCTCATCGAGATTATCCATAACGCTCAACACGGTGTTGAGTTGTGACTGCGCCATGCCGCCAATGGTGGTGACCATGGAATCCAGTTCGTTCAAGTCCTCGTCAAATGATGTGCTAATATGCTGTTGCATTATGGCTCCTTTAGCCGCTAGCCAGACTAAGTTTACCCAATTTTACCAGAGATATAGGCCTCTGTCTGCTCATGGGTGGGGTTGGTGAAGATTTGCCTTGTGTCGCCATATTCCACCAAATTCCCAAGGTGAAAATAGGCGGTTTTTTGCGAGACGCGCGCTGCTTGTTGCATGGAATGGGTGACGATGATGATCGTGTATCGCTCTTTGAGGTTTTCGATCAATTCTTCGATCACCGCAGTGGCGATGGGGTCAAGCGCCGAACACGGCTCATCCATCAGCAAAATCGACGGGTTAACCGCAATCGCGCGGGCGATGCAAAGTCGCTGTTGCTGGCCGCCTGAAAGCCCCGTAGCTTGATCCATCAGACGATCAGAGACTTCAGCCCAAAGCCCAGCTTTTTTCAGGCTGTCTTCGACGATTTGATCAA
>CAJXME010000063.1 GCA_913056245.1 uncultured Alphaproteobacteria bacterium
GCAGCACGCAGATCAAAGGAAAGGCTGGTGGCATCGGAGTCAAGATTGCGAATACCAATCCGTTCGGTGCGCATTTCGCTTCGGATCGCCTCAGCGCTGTTGCTCAATCGTTCTTCGATCACCTGATCCAATTCAACCTTAAGCAGGAGATAAGACCCACCCTGAAGATCAAGACCTAAATTGATCCGATTAAGACCAAGAAAACTCTCGTCATCATCAGCATTGCCGATCACATTGGGTGAAGCCAAAACCGCACCCGCCAGCACAAACACGCTGATCAGCGCGATCTTCCATTTTTCAAAAACAATCATGTCTTGTTTCTCTGGTGATCAAGAAAGCGATCAATTACTTCTTTTTATCGGCTTTCGCGGCAGGTTTGATCGGGTTGCCATCTTTGTCACGGACTTCAGAGACCATGGCACGGATGACTTCAACCACCACACCCGATGCGATTTCCACATCAACGGTTTCGCTGCCTTCAGCCGCTTTGGTGACTTTGCCTTTCAGGCCACCGGCGGTGATGACCATATCGCCTTTTTTCATGTTGTCGACCAATTGGCGATGTTCTTTCGCGCGTTTTTGCTGAGGCCGGATCAACAGGAAGTAAAAAACAACAAAGATCAGCAGGAAAGGAAGCAATTGAGCAAGCGCACCACCACCACCGGCGGCGGCTTGGGCATAAGCTGGGGAAATAAGCATGAAGGTCTCCACGTCAGGAATTAAATACTGTTGGAAGATACCCCCTAGGGCTTGAAATGTGCAATGATAAACGCCATCAATATGCAAGTTTTTCGGCGAAATTTATCACTTTGTGGTATTTCTTTTCTGCTTAAGCGCGAACAAAAGGGGCTTTTATGTCAACGGATTCTAATTCACGTCTCGAAAACCTACTGGAACGGCTCACCATTGCGATGGAAACGGTCGCCGCCGCCCAGCCTTCGCCGATTGTGGCCACGGCTCCATCCCAACAGGCTGAAGCCTTTATATGGCAAGCCGCAACAGAGCAGTTTTTACCCGTTCAGCGCGTCAATCGTATCCCCTTAAACCTATTGAAGGGCATTGATCTTCAGCAAGATGAGTTGATCGCCAATACGCAACGCTTTGCCGAAGGGATGATGGCGAATAACGCCCTCTTATGGGGCGCGCGCGGCACGGGCAAATCGTCGCTGGTTAAAGCCGTTCATGCGGAAATTGCAGCTAAGCATCCTTTGGTGTTGATTGAAATTCACCGCGAAGACCTATCCACCCTGCCGCAATTGCTCCACGCGCTGGGCCAAGACGAGCGGCGTTTTATCATCTTTTGCGATGATCTGGCCTTTGAAAGCGGTGAAAGTTCTTACAAATCCTTGAAGGCCATTCTTGAAGGCGGGATTGAAGGGCGGCCGCATAACGTCATTTTCTACGCGACGTCTAATCGCCGTCATCTGATGGCGCGGGATATGATCGAAAACGAACGCTCCACGGCCATCAACCCATCGGAAGCGGTTGAAGAAAAAGTCTCCCTTTCCGATCGCTTTGGGCTTTGGCTGGGCTTTCATTCGATTGATCAGGACACGTATTTGGCGATGATCAACAGTTACGCTGACGCCCTCGGGTTAGCCATGGGGGAACGTCGCGAGGCATTGCTGAAAGAAAGCCTGACTTGGTCGATCACCCGCGGCAGTCGATCGGGGCGCGTCGCTTGGCAATTCATCACCGATGCCGCTGGCAAGGAAGGCATACCTATCTCTAAAATAATTTAGATATTTCAAATTATAAATAGGCGCTCTTAATCTGTTACGATAAATAATCTTGGGGGTTAACCGGGTTGCGAGCTTTGCGGATTTCAAAGTGAAGTTGGGGGCTATCAACCCGTCCTGTCATGCCGACTTTGCCAAGAATGTCCCCGCGATCAAGAAAATCCCCTTCTTGCACCGTGACTTCTGAAAGATGGGCATAGGCGGTGATCCAGCCATCATCATGCTTGACCAAGACCAAATTGCCAAAGGCTTTCAAGCCGGAGCCGACAAAGGCCACTTCGCCTTTGTGCGAGGCGCGCACGTCAGCGCCTTCATTGGCGGCGATATTAACCCCATCATTTTGAACCCCTTTAGCGGTCACGC
Source organism: uncultured Alphaproteobacteria bacterium (assembly GCA_913056245.1). Lineage (GTDB taxonomy): Bacteria > Pseudomonadota > Alphaproteobacteria > Puniceispirillales > UBA1172 > JAGWAQ01. The sequence continues at coordinate 2,103 of CAJXME010000063.1, forward strand.
CAAACGGTTCAATGATTTGCCCATTGACCGGCCACGTAAAGGCAGGGGCGGCTTCTGAATAGGTGACTGTGGTGGTTTTAAGCGACGTTTCAGGGATCGATGCCGTGCCAGTAACCGGTTGTTCAGGCACAACAGCCACTTCATCCGTAGCCGGAAGATCGAGGCTTGAGAAATCCAAATCGCGTGGGATCGCAATCGCCATGCCTTTGCGCAGGGTATAAGGTTCAATCAGGTTATTGAGGCTGATCAATTCTTCGGTGGTGACCTTGTAGCGCTTGGCGATGCTTTCCAGCGTTTCGTTTTGCTGGATGATATGTTGCCGTGGTTTTGGCACGCTCAGTGTCGTGACGCCGGTCAAATCATAGGGCGGGGCCAGATTATTGCCAACAATGATGCGCTTTGGCGTGACTTGATAGCGATTGGCGATCGTGTAAACCGTATCACCGGGCATCACCAAAATCACGCCCGTCGGCGGAACATCTTTGGATTCAACACGCTGTGGCGCATCCGTTACGGGCAAAAGGCCACGGTCATTGCCGCCGGTGCAAGCGGTTAAAATCAACAGCGGCATGATGATCAAGAGCCAGCGCGACATGAGCCTATCCCTATAACGGTAACCTTCCCTACTCTAGCAAGATTTAACGGCTCTGCAACCGCGATGATGCTGAAATCAGTCGTTCAAATCGGAAATCAGCGGCACAAATTTTACCGCCAGTAATTTTTTTTCGGTGACCACGTTATCTTGAGATTTGGAATAGACGATGAGGTTTTGGTGATCGTCATGGTCGGCGATCGGCGCCACCATAATGCCGCCCGGCTTCAATTGTTCCAGCAATAAATCGGGGCGCGTGGGCGCGGCGCAAGTCAGAATAATGCGATCAAAAGGCGCGGCTTCAGGCCATCCTTGCGCGCCATCGCCCAATTTGGTGGTGAAATTGGTGATCTTCAATTGCGTCATCAGCCGTTCCGCTTCGACCAATAACGGGCGCAATCGTTCAATGCTGTAAACCCGGCGGCATAATTGCGATAAGACAGAGGCCTGATAGCCTGACCCTGTGCCAATTTCAAGCACCCGTTCCCGCCTAGTTAAGGCTAGGGCTTCGGTCATGCGGGCGACAATATAAGGCTGGCTGATGGTCTGGCCATGGGCAATCGGCAACGACACATTGTCATAAGCGTGTTGCTGAAGCGGCGCGGGAATAAAAGCTTCGCGCGGAGTGGTTTCAATCGCGCTCAGAACAGCGGTATCCCTGATCCCCTGCCCCCGCAACGTCATGATCAATTCGGCTTTTTGCGTGAAGAAGGACGGTTCCATCATGGGGCGGCCATGGCTTAGGCGGATTGCGCCATCTTAAGTGCATCAAGATGACGATAATCGGTCATATCAATGCTCAAAGGGCATACGGCAATGAAGCCATCAAACACCGCGCCAACATCGCTTTCCGCCGATAAACCTTCGCGCAAATTCCAATTGCCGATGCGATACGTGCCTTCCCCTTCGCCGGGGAGTACATCATCAGAGGCTTTATGACGGCCAACCGTCACGGCTTTAATGCCTTTCACCTCATCCGCGGGAACACTGGGGAAATTGATGTTCATGATAATATGTTTCGGCCAGCCTTCATCCAGCAATTGTTTGAGCAAATCCGGAGCATGGGCAATCGCCGCGTCAAAAACCCGCGGGTCGTCAAGCGGCATCCAGGTGCGATCAAATTTCTGGGAGATCGCAATCGCCGGCACGTTATGAACCGCCGCTTCCCACGCCGCGCCAATCGTGCCGGAACAGGTGATATCATCGGCAATATTCATTCCCAAATTCACACCGCTTAGCACCAGATCAGGCTTGTGGTCTTTCATGAAATGATTGATCGCCAAGATCATGCAATCGGTGGGCGTGCCGTCACAAGTCAAGCGATTCTCACCATGGGTGGTGACTTTCAAATCACGCCCCAAAGTCAGCGAGCGGCCAAAGCCCGAACAATTGTTATCAGGGGCAAACACCCAGATATCATCGCTTAAGGTTCGAGCGATATCTTCAAGAACAGCAAGACCCGGAGCATCAATGCCATCGTCATTGGTAATAAGAATACGGCCAATAGGTTTGGTCATTTGAGGCTCCATCAAGACAATTTAAGCGTGGTCATGCCTCCCATATAGGGCTGAAGCACGTCAGGGATATGGATAGAGCCATCTTCTTGTTGATAATTTTCAAGCACCGCGATCATCGTTCGGCCAATCGCCAATCCCGACCCGTTGAGGGTATGAACAAATTGCGTGTCTTTATCGCCTTTATTGCGGAATCGTGCTTTCATGCGGCGGGCTTGAAACGGGCCGCAATTGGAACATGATGAAATTTCGCGATACATCCCCTTCCCGTCATCTTGCCCGGGCAGCCAGACTTCAATGTCATAGGTGCGGCGCGCAGAAAAACCGGTATCGCCGGTGGATAGCATCATCACCCGATAACTCAGCCCCAACCGTTTTAAGATGTTTTCGGCGCAAGAGGTCATCCGTTCCAATTCATCGTCCGATTGGTCGGGTTCAACGATGGACACCAATTCGACTTTGGAAAATTGGTGCTGGCGGATCATGCCGCGCGTATCGCGCCCAGCCGCGCCCGCTTCAGCGCGAAAACAAGGGGTGTAAGCCGTCAGCCGCAAAGGCAGATCATCGGCGTCTAAGATTTCATTGGCCACCAGATTGGTAAGCGGCACTTCAGCCGTGGGGATCAACCAACGATCATCTTCGGTATGAAATAAATCTTCAGCAAATTTCGGCAATTGCCCTGTGCCTTGCATGGTTTCAGATTTCACCAAGGCCGGCGGCAGAATTTCTTGATAACCAAACTCACCGCAATGGGTATCCAGCATAAAGGACGCCAAGGCACGTTCCAATCGAGCAAGGCCAGATTTCAGCACCACAAACCGCGCGCCGGACAATTTAGCGCCAGCCGCGAAATCCATCATCCCCAGCGATTCACCTAGGGCGACGTGATCTTGCGCGGGAAAGGAAAATGCGGTGGCCTCCCCTATTTTGCGGAGTTCAACATTATCGCTTTCATCAGCGCCATCAGGCACGCCTGCATCCAAAATATTCGGCAGGCTAAGCAACATAGCATCAAGGTCTTCGCCCAGTGTTTTTTCACGTTCTTCCAGCGCTGTCATTTCGGATTTGATCGCGGCGACTTCAGCCATGATCGCATCGGCGTCACCTCCGGCTTTTTTGATATCACCGATTTGACGAGAGGTTTCATTCCGCTTTTGTTGCAACTCTTGCAAGGTCGTGATGATCTGACGCCGTTCTTGATCGACGGCGAGAATAGCGTCCGATTGAGGCTCTAAGCCCCGGCGCGCCATCGCCTCGTCAAAAGATTTAGCATCATCACGAATAAAACGGATGTCATGCATCGAAACACTCCTTTAGGATCGCGGCAAACTTAATCACTTTACCATCAGCCGATGACGACCGATCGTTACGCCTCATCATCATCGTCATCATATTCGGGGGTTTTCACCATGATCCGAGCGCTGATGATGGACAACTCATAAAGCATGATCACGGGGATGGCTAGCATAACCTGCGAAATCACATCAGGAGGGGTCAGAATGGCCGCCGCGATGAAGGCCAGCAAAATGGCGTATTTGCGGTTCCGCGCCATGCCATTGGCGGTGATGATCCCAGCCTTGGCCAATAATAGCAACACCACGGGCAATTCAAAGGCAATGCCAAAGGCAAAGATCAGCCGCATCACAAGGCTAAGATATTCTGAAATGCGCGGCTCAACTTCAACCGACAGAGAAGCATCACCGCCACTGATTTGAAACGATAAGAAGAAATCCCATGCGAGCGGTATCACCAAGTAATAGACCATCGCCCCGCCCATAAAAAACAGCACCGGCGTAGCCACCAGAAAAGGCAGAAAGGCTTTGCGTTCGTTTTGATAGAGGCCGGGGGCAACAAACCGCCACACCTGCAATAAAATCACGGGAAATGAGATGAAAAGCGCGGCAAAGAACGCCACTTTAATCTGCGTGAAAAAGGCTTCATGCAAGGCGGTGAAAATCATGCGCCCCCCTTGTTCGGCCAATTGCACGGCAAGCGGACGCTGCAAAAATTCAAAAATCAGATCAGCAAAATTAGCGCTGCCCTCACCAAAAGGACGGATCAAAGACCCGATGAACAAGACTAAGAAAATCCCGACACAGACCCCAAGCCGATTGCGCAACTCAACCAAATGAGACAATAGCGGCATCGTGCCATCATTCAGATCACTATCGTTTTGTTGATTACCCGTCATGATGATGCTTTTTTCGCTTTAGGCTTAGATGCGGCGGTTTTCTTCGATGTTTTAGCCGATTTGGGCGCAGCTTTTTTCGGGGCATTGCTCGGGGCATTGGCTGAGGACTTAAAATCATCCGCGGCATCTTTTACGCTTGAGACGCTGTCTTGGATGTCGCTGTCTTTTTTGACGTCTTCAATCGCGTCTTTTACGTCGCTGAATTCATCGGCGATCTGATCAAAATTTCCGCTTTTCGCATCTTGCAGGGCTTTTTTAACATCGTTGAATTCATCCTGATTGGCGACTTCCATCATGCTGGTTTGAAATTCACGCGCCATGCCTCTGGCCTTGCCAACATATTTGGCAACAGCACGCAACACGCGCGGCATGTCTTTGGGGCCGACCACCAGCACCAAGACAAGACCAACCATGACAAATT
>CAJXME010000064.1 GCA_913056245.1 uncultured Alphaproteobacteria bacterium
TCCCGGCTGGATGAAAAACCAGCTGGCCGCCAGGAGATTGAAACGGCCCTAGTCAGTCAGGAACGTCTGGCAGATATAACCGCCCGGCTGGCCGCCGCGCTGGCAGACGGACAACGGGCCTATTGGATTTGCCCGCTGGTCGATGAAAGCGACGCACTCGATGTGCAGGCCGCCGAAGAACGCTTTACCATGTTGAAAGCCGCCTTGCCTGACGCCAATCCGCAATTGGTGCATGGCCGCATGGATGCCAGCACCCGTGATGACGCCATGGAATCTTTCCGTTTGGGGCAATCAAAATTGTTGGTGGCGACCACCGTGGTTGAAGTGGGGGTTGATGTGCCGCAAGCCAGCATCATGATCATTGAACACGCTGAACGCTTTGGTCTTGCGCAGATGCACCAATTGCGTGGGCGTGTGGGGCGTGGAGAAGATGCCTCCAGTTGCCTGTTGCTCTATAAAGCCCCATTGAGCGAAACCGCTGCTGCCCGCCTTGAGATCATGAAGAACAGCAATGATGGCTTCAAGATCGCCGAAGAAGATTTGCGATTGCGCGGCCCCGGGGAAGTCTTGGGGCGCCGCCAATCCGGCGACCCTGATTTCGTCATGGCGGATTTGGCTTACCATGGCGATTTGCTGCAATTGGCGCGGGATCAAGTCCAAGATGTGCTGAAAGACAACCCCACGCTGGATGGTGAGCATGGCGCCCATCTTCAACTGCTTTTAGCGCTCTTTGAGCGCGACCTTGCCGTCTCTTATTGGGCGGCAGGGTAATCACAAGAGGAAGTGGGCCGTGGCTTTTGCCGTTTTTTTTGCCGCCGCCTTGGTTTTGGTTGCGGTTTTCTTCTTCGCTGAAGATTTTTTTGCTTTCTTGGCGGATTTTTTAGCCGATGGCGGATTGCTTAAGGCAATCGGCTTGCGGTTGCTTTGGCTATCGGGCGGCGTCACAATCCCAGCCGACACCACCATTTTCACCGCTTCTTCAACCCCCATATCTAGGGTGATCGCGTCTTTGCGGGGGCAAAACAGCAAAAACCCTGACGTCGGATTCGGCGTCGTTGGCACAAACACATTGATCAGATTTTCCGCCGACATATTCTGCACTTCACCGCGGGTAGACCCCGTCACAAAACCAATCGACCACAGCCCGGGGCGTGGGTATTGAATCAACACCACTTCACGGAAAGCATCAGATTGGCTGGCCATCACGGTTTCCATGATTTGCTTGGTGGCACCATAAACCGACCGCACCACGGGCAACCGCCCTAAGATCGCCTCGCCCAAGCGGAGCAACGACCGCCCCAAAAGACCTGTGGTCAATGCGCCAATCATCATGATGATGACGACGCCAAAAATGATTCCAAAACCGGGGATGTTAAAGTCAATATAGGTGGAAGGTTGCAGCGATACCGGCAAGAAATCCACCGCGTAACCATCAATCAGATTGATAAAAAGATAAGTGATATAAACAGTCAGCAAAATCGGCGCCGTCACCAGCAATCCGGCAAAAAACCAGCGGCGGAACAACCCCATCAAGGTTGGCCGTGGCAAGGTTATGTCTTGAATTGAAGTCTCTTCATTGCCCATGGCATTGCTCCTCTGTCTAAAGAGGTTATAATTCATCACTCTATTAAATAAAATCTTTATGTCATTAATATGAAATAAAATTCTTTTGCCACTTTCAATAAAAGGGCGGCAATCCAAGGACGGTATCATGAGCGATCGATCACAACATGCTGAACAACAATTGCGCGCCCTCATTGAGGTGATGGCACGGTTGCGTGACCCGAAAGACGGGTGTTCATGGGACCTCGAACAAACCCATGCCAGCATTGCCCCCTACACCATCGAGGAAGCCTATGAAGTGGCGGAAGCCATTGAGATGGGTGATCCGCAAGCGCTCCGCGATGAATTGGGGGATTTATTGCTGCAAGTGATCTTTCAAGCCCGCATTGGCGAAGAGGCCGGGCATTTTGATTTCGCCGATATCGCCAAAGCGATTACCGATAAAATGATCCGCCGCCACCCTCATATTTTTGGGGATGCGTCTTATCGCACGCCGGAAGAACAACGCTTGGCTTGGGAAGAAATGAAATTCCAAGAACGAGCGGCGAAAAAAGAAACACGCTTGTTGGATGGCATAGCGACAACATTGCCAGCGATCAGTCGCGCTGAAAAATTGCAAAAACGCGCGGCACGGGTCGGTTTCGATTGGCCTGACGCAAGCCAAGTGATGGATAAACTGAAAGAAGAAATCGCTGAAGTCGAAAGCGAATTGAACGCCAAGCCTCACGATCAAGATCGCCTGATGGATGAGATTGGTGATCTGTTGTTCTGCGTGGTGAATTTGGCGCGGAAAACAGGGATTGACCCTGAATTAGCGTTGAAATCGACCAATCAAAAGTTTACATATCGGTTTAATTACATCGAACAAACGCTTGTTTCAAATGGACTAAATATAGAAAGCGCTAGTTTAGATGAAATGGAAAAACTCTGGGTTGAAGCGAAAACAAAATCCTAAGGACATTCCAAATCCAAATGACTTGAGCCCAAATTTGCTCTTATGTTTTATGGTTTATTGATCGGCGCTGTCGTCAAGGCTAACCGGAATTGCCGGCATGATCGTTGATATCGCGTGCTTGTAAACAAGCTGGATATGCTGATCGCGCTTAAGCAATAACGAGAAATTATCAAACCACGTGATAATGCCTTGCAATTTGACGCCATTTACCAAAAAAACAGTAACAGCAATGTGATCTTTTCGAACCGAATTCAGGAAGACTTCCTGAAGGTTTTGAGACTTCTCGATAGTAATAACGTATTCCCCCACTTATCAATTAATCTTATCTGATTTTAGGAAAATGTAAATTATTCGTTTATAGAAATGAAAAAAAGCGGATTTATTCGGCCGCCGTCTCGTTGATATTACTGAAATAGGATTGCCGCAACGCTGTTGCAACCGGCCCCGCATCGCCATTGCCAATTTTTTGATCATCAACCATGCAAACAGGCGTCACAATCGACGTGGCGGAGGTCACAAAGACTTCTGCCGCCTTCTTGGCTTCGTCAACCGTGAAGGCACGCTCGACGATTTTCAGATTGCGCTTTTCGGCCAAAGCGATAATGGCACGGCGCGTGATTCCCGAAAGGATATCGTAACTTGTGGGGCGTGTGATCAACTCGCCATCATGAGTCACGATCCAGGCGTTTGAACTCGACCCTTCGGTGATCATGCCATCGCCATCGACCATCAAGGCTTCATAAGCCCCAGCTTCAGCAGCCTTGGTCTTAGCCAAACAATTGGGCAGGAGTTGAATGGTTTTGATATCCCGTCTTTGCCAGCGTTGATCCGGCACAGTGATGACCTTGACGGGATTAATTTCAGGGCTTTCCAGCCGCTTTAAGGGTTTTGCGGTCATCACCAATTGAGGTTTTAACAAAAGGTTAAAAGCGTGATCTCTCGGCATCACCCCACGGGTGATTTGAAAATACACCAGACCATGGGTGATTTTATTCATCCGAATGATCGTATTGATCACAATTTTCAGCGCGGCTCGCGTCATAGGCATCGCAATGCCCAACTGCCCTAGCGAATATTCCATGCGATCGAGATGCCATTCTTGATCGGCCAGTTTGCCGTTGATCACCGTCACCACTTCATAAATGCCATCGCCAAATTGATAGCCGCGGTCATCGATATGCACCGCCGCCTGATCATGAGGTAAATATTTGCCGTTAACATACGCAATTCTGGTCATGGTTTTACCGTTCATATCCTTGGTATTTTAGTGGAATTAGAAAAAGTCTGGGCGCACCGACAGGATTTTTTCGACATCGTGAATAGCCTGCTTTGCGGCAAAAAGAATGACGCGATCATTCGGCTCAATCACCGTATCTCCCCGCGGCGCGATGACTTCATCATGGCGGATGATGGCGCCCACCGCTGAATATTTTGGCAAATTGGCTTTCCGCAACGGCACGCCCACCAATGGCGAAGATGAAAGCGCTTCGACTTCCATAAACTCCCCACGATCTTCAATGATCGTGTGGATATCCCGGACACGGCCTCGGCGCACATGACGCAAAATCGACGACACGGTGATCGCCGGCGGGTTAATCACCGAATCAACCCCAAGGGTGGAAATCAACGGCACGAAACTAGCCATATTGACCAACGTCACCGTATGGCTGGCGCCAAAACGTCTTGCCAAGAGCGAAGATAAGACGTTCACTTCGTCATCATCGGTGAGCGCGACAAAGGTATCGACCTTGCTCACCTCCCCTTCCATCAGAATGTCAGGCTCAAGCGCGTCGCCATGAATAATGGTGATGCCGGATAATTCTTCCGCCGCCGCCAGTGCGTTATCCTTATTGGCCTCAATCATTAGGCAACGGGAATTTTCGATATGATCCCGCACTTCAGCCGCCACCATCTTACCAATCGTGCCGCCACCAGCGATCAAGACATTGCGGCTGGCGGGGTCTTCATGGCCGAAAGACGCCATCGCCCGCGCCATATGGCTGTCGTCGCAGACGAAATAGACCTGATCGCCTTCCATCATCTTACCGCTGCCATCGCGGGGAACGATAATTTCATTGCCGCGGATAATCGCCACAATGGTAATCGTGAGGTCTTCAAACAAATCCGTCAGATATCGGATCGGCGAGCCTAAGATCGGGCAAGTGGAGGTGCAACGCACACCAACAATCCGAACCTTGCCGTTGCCCATATTCGCCACATCAAAAGCCCCGGGGACTTTCAACCGGCGGCTCACCGCATCCGACACTTCGGCTTCCGGTGAAATAATGTGATCTACAGGCAGGTTTTCTTCGCTGTACAGATCGCCAATACGGGGGTCGAGATAGGATCGTGACCGAATACGGGCAATTTTGGTTGGCGTGTTGAAAATCGAATGCGCCACCTGACAGGCGACCATATTAATTTCGTCGGATTCGGTCACCGCGATGATCATATCCGCGTCTTTCGCCCCAGCATTTTCCAGCACATCAGGGTGCGAAGAAACGCCAATCACGCCGCGCAGATCATGCAGATCGGTTGCCCGCTGAATGCGCTCGGCATTCGTATCGATAATCGTGACGTCGTTGTCATGGGCAAGGTGACCGGCGATGCTGGTTCCCACTTGGCCTGAGCCGCATATGATAATATTCATTCATCACTCTCCACCGTGATGCCCGTATCCGGATTAATATTGAGGCTTTTCAGTTTCCGGTGCAGGGCTGAGCGTTCCATCCCAATAAAAGAAGCCGTACGTGAGATATTGCCATTAAAACGGGAGAGTTGCGATAGCAAATACTGCGTTTCAAATTGTTCCCGCGCGGCTTTCAGCGGCAGGCCCACCACATGATCGAACCCCGCCGATTGCTTTTCCGAAGACCGTCCTAAAATTTCCGGCGGCAGATCATCTTCACCGATAATGTCCTTATCCACCATAATCGTCAGCCAATCGATGACATTCTGCAATTGCGTCACGTTCCCCGGCCAATCATAAACCTGCATCATGGCCGACGCTTCTTTGGACAATTGCTTCATCTTGCCTTGGGCTGTTTTGGTGCGCGTGAAAAAATGATGGGCCAGAAGAGGGATATCATCACGGCGTTTCGCCAATGGGGACAATTCTAAAGGCACAACACTCAACCGATAGAATAAATCTTCCCGCAAATTGCCGTCGCTTATTTCTTTTTGCACATCAAGAGAGGACGCGCTGATGACGCGCACATCAACAGTCACTTCAGCGCTGCCGCCGACACGCCGAAACCGCTGATCTTGAATAGCGCGTACCAATTTGCCTTGGGTTTCAAGAGGCAGATCACCAATTTCATCAAAATATAACGTGCCGCCATGCGCTTGTTCAAACAAACCCACAATACGCTGGCGGCCATCGGTGCCTTCCGTGCCAAACAATTCAGCGGTCAGGCGATCTGGCGATAACAACGCGCAATTGGCCAGCACAAACCGCCCTTGCCGGCGTTGCGATTGCGCATGAATATTCCGCGCCACCAATTCCTTGCCGCTGCCCGCAGGGCCGGTGATCATAACGCGGCTATTGGATTGAGCCACGCGTTCCAACGACTGCCGCAATTGCGTGATGACCGCGGAGTTGCCAATAATGCTGAGGTCCGAAACATTGGCTTTTTTCAAATCATCATTTTCCGCCGTGATCGCCGCCATTTTAAGCGCTCGCTCGACCAAGAGCAAAAGACGGTCGGACTTAAACGGCTTTTCAACAAAATCATAAGCGCCATCTTTCATGGCCTGGACGGCGGTTTCGATATTGCCATGCCCTGAAATCATAATAGCGGGGACATTTGGATAAAGTTGGCGCATCCATTTTTGCAATTCCAATCCATCCATATCGGATTTATCCATCCAGATATCCAGCACCACCAATGATGGCGGATGTTCCTGAACAATTTTGCGCGCTTCTTCCGCGTTTGACGCCAAACGGCAAGCGTAGCCTTCATCTTCCAGAAGAAGGCTGATCATTTCTCGAATGTCGCGTTCGTCATCAACAATCAGAATTTCAGGCTTAACCATCATGATTTCCGTTCTTCAATAAAGCCTTAAGTCAATCGATGGGGGAATAGCATCGTCACCGATGCGCCGTTTAATGGGTCGGATTTATCCGCTTGCCCCAGCACCAATTCACCCGAATGATCTTCAATAATCTTTGCGACAATGGCGAGGCCTAGACCGGTGCCTTTTTCGCGATGGGTGACATAGGGCTTCGTCAATTCACTGCTGTTTTCCCCCGGCAGACCCGGGCCATTATCA
>CAJXME010000065.1 GCA_913056245.1 uncultured Alphaproteobacteria bacterium
GAATGGGCGCGTATGACACGCGCGGTGGTGAATTCCGCGCCCATTACGCGGGCTTCTTTGACCCCGGTTTTGGCATGGCTAAATTAGGGGCGGCGACCACACGGGCGGTGCTTGAGGTGCGCTCCCATGATGTGCCGTTCCTAATCGAAGAAGGGCAAACGGTTTGCCGCTTGGTTTATGAGCCGCTGTCAGACGTGCCAGAGGTGCTTTATGGCGCGTCAGGATCAGGCTCGAACTATCAAGCCCAAGGCCTGCAATTGGCCAAACATTTCTTGCCGCCGGAAAAGGAGACCGCATCATGACCAACGCGGTGATGGGCAATTATGGCCGGATTGATCTGGCCTTTGATCATGGTGAGGGCAATTGGTTGGTGACCGCCGATGGCACGCGCTATCTTGATTGCGCGGCGGGCATTGCGGTGAACACTTTAGGCCATGGTCATCCGCATTTGGTGGCGGCGCTGAAAGCGCAGGCCGATAAACTTTGGCATGTGTCCAATCTCTATCAAATCCCTGAACAAAAACGGCTGGCGGAACGGTTATGCGCGTTATCGGGACTCGACCAAGCGTTTTTCTGCAATTCAGGCGCTGAAGCGACAGAAGGCGCGGTCAAGATGGCGCGGCGGGCGATGCATCATCGCGGCGAGACGTCCCGCCACACGATTTTATGTTCAGAAGGCGCTTTTCATGGCCGCACCATCGCGATGTTGGCGGCGACCGATCGCCCCGCCTTTCGTGAAGGCTTTGGCCCTATGCCCGAAGGCTTTGACCATTTCCCCTTTGGCAATATGAATGCCCTGCGCGACCGTTTGGTGGCCGATGCTGAAACCGGCCAGCCGGAAATCGCCGCGGTGATGATTGAATCGGTTCAAGGCGAAGGCGGCGCGAAACCTTTGCCCGAACGCTTCCTTGCTGAATTGCGAAGTTTAACCGAAGAATTCGGATGCCTCTTGATCGCCGATGAAGTTCAGATTGGCGTTGGCCGTTCTGGGCATCTGTTCTCCTATGAGGCAAGCGAGATCAAGCCTGATATCGTGGCCATGGCCAAAGGCTTGGCGGGCGGCTTTCCGATTGGCGCGGTGCTGACCACCGATGAAGTGGGCAAAGCCATGACGCCAGGCAGCCATGGCTCGACCTTTGGCGGCAATCCCTTGGCTATGGCGGCGGCCAATGCGGTGCTTGATGTCTTGCTCGAAGACGATTTCATGCCTGACCTCCGCGCGCGGGCAAAGGTTCTTGCCGATGGGGTGGATGCCATCGCCGAAGATTGTGGGATGTTTTGTCGGCGCGGCAATGGGTTTTTGCAAGGTCTCGTTTTTCAGGCTGAATACACCGCCGGTGATGTGGTGGCCGCTTTACGGGAGCATCACGTCTTGACGGTTCCAGCCTCAGAGAATACGGTGCGCCTCCTGCCGCCCTTGACCTTAACCCGTGATGAAATTTCGCATCTTTTGGCGGTGCTCAAGAAAACCATGACCGCGATGAAAAAGGCTTAACCATGACCGTGGATTTTATTGATATCGCTGATTTTGATCAGGCGACGCTGACCGCTATACTCGACGACGCGGTGGCGATGAAATCTGGCACCAAACCTCATGGAGAACGCTTAGCCCATCAAACCGTGGCGATGATTTTTGAAAAACCGTCGACGCGCACAAGGGTGTCTTTCGAGGTTGGCATTCGGCAAATGGGCGCGGTGCCATTGGTGCTGAAATCCGAAGAGATGCAATTGGGGCGCGGGGAGACCATCGCCGATACCGCTAAAGTGTTGTCAGGATATGTAGATGCGATCATGATCCGCACCTCACGCCATGAGATCATCACCGAATTGGCCAGCCATGCCACCATTCCCGTGATCAATGGCCTGACGGATCGCAGTCATCCTTGTCAGGTGATGGCGGATATCATGACCATGGCCGAAATCAAAGCCCCATCTTTGGATTTCAGCGCGATGAAAGTCGCGTGGTTTGGCGATGGCAATAACGTGGCTGCCAGTTGGATTGAAGCCGCCGCGGTCTTTGGCTTTCAATTGGATTTAGCCGTGCCGCCAGCCCTTGGTCCTGATTCGAGTTTGGATCATTTGATGGCGCTGCCCAATATCACCATGACGGCAAAACCCGAAGACGCCGCCATTGATGCAGATGTGTTGGTCACGGACACCTGGTCTTCCATGGGCATGCCCGGCGGCTATAGCAATAGCGGCGATCGCCAAGGCTTATTGCGCCCCTATCAAATTAATGAATCGCTGATGGCGAAAGCCAAAGCCGATGCTATTTTCATGCATTGCTTGCCGGTTTATCGCGGCCAAGAGGCCAGCGCGGGCGTGGTCGATGGCGCGCAATCGGTGATTTGGCAAGAAGCTGAAAACAGGCTTCATGTGCAGAAAGCCATTATGGCCTTCTGCTTGAAGCGTTAAACCCTATTGTGATGTTGATCAAAGGCGTCTTTCAATGACCACACAGCCTTCTTCTGACTTATCTCAGCTTAGCGGCGTTCTGCCTTTCATGATGGATTCAACGGAGCGCAAAGCCCTCCTGCGCGGCCGCTTGGCAAGGGTTGATGCGGTGGCGACATCAATTTTAGCGCGCCATGACTATCCGCCGGCCGTGGCTGAATTATCGGCCGAATCCATCGCACTGGCGGCGTGCTTATCCAGCACCATGGATTTTGATGGCGTCTTCACCCTACAAGCCAAAGGGGATCGAGACGTCGGCACGCTCTTTGCTGATGTTACCTCAGAGGGCGCGGTTCGAGCTTACGCGCAAATCGCCGATGATTTTGACGCCGCCACCCCATTGGGCGACCCCGCGCCATTGATGACGCTGATGGGCACCGGCTATCTGGCCTTCACCGTCGATCAAGGTGAAAACGGCCGCTATCAAGGGATCGTTCCCATTGAAGACCCTGACCTCAACGCCGTCGCGATGCGGTATTTTTACAATTCCGAACAATTGGACACGGCCTTGCTCTTGGCGGCGCGCCCCGATGGTCAGGGCGGCTGGCAGGCGGCGTCTTTGATGCTGCAACGGATACCAGAGACCGGCGGCAATAATGTCACCAAACCGTTTTCCGATGAAGACGATGATCTTTGGCACACCGCCTGCACCTTAATGGCAACCTGCACCCGCGATGAATTGGTCGACGCGACCCTTTCTGGCGAAGATTTATTGCACCGTTTGTTCCATGAATTGGATGTTTCTATTCTGCCCTTCCGCCCCATGGTCGATCAATGCCGATGTTCGCCGGAACGGGTGGAGCGGATGCTCGCCAGTTTGCCCGATGACGAAAAACGTGATCTCGCGGATGATGATCAAATCATCACGGTGTCTTGCGAATTCTGTAAAAAAGATCATAAGATTAAATTGTGAACTTTTGAGGGATGATCGCCATGACCACCGATACACCGCAATACCCAACAATCAACCGCCGCCGCTTGATGATGCAACTCAGCGCAGGGCTTACATTGCCGCTGATCTTGGCCTCTTGCGCGGAAAAACCAGCGCCTCTGCCAGAAGTCACCAAACCCGGCGGCGCCCTCAAAATGGGGATCGCCGCCCTCGACATCATCAATGATTACACAACCCCGTCGGATGACATTTTTATTGATGATATCTTCAATCCTTCCCCCGCCGCGCGGATGATGGCTTGGGCGGAACGCACCCTTCAGCCCTCGGATTCTCAAGGCAATGGCTTGATGACCATCACCAACGCGTCGATGACCGAACGTGATATTCAGTCGGATCAAGACCTAAAGACGCTCTTCACCAATGAACAGCGTTTGTTGATTGAGGTGAAGATGAACGCGATTTTCACCTTCAATCATCCTGAAAACAATCGCGCCGCCACCTTGACCGTATCCAGCGAAGCCATGTCATCGATTGCCGATAACACGTCACCCGCTCAAGCCGACGCCATTCGATTGCGCGTTGTGGACGAAGCCTTGGGGCAATTCGATCAAGAATTGCGCCGCCGATTGATGCAAATATCGGCATCAGGTTGGCCGCTTCGAGGCTAGGTTACCGGCGCCAAAATCCAGGGGCGAGCATCACCAAGACGGTGAATAATTCCAAGCGGCCGATGATCATCGCCGCACACAGCACCCATTTGGCCGCTCCGGATAACCCATCAAAATTGCCCGCGGGTCCAATGCTTTCACCAAGGCCCGGGCCAACATTGCTGATGGCGGTGGCCGCGCCCGATAAGGCCGTGACCAAATCTAGCCCTGTTAATCCCAGCAATGCCGCGACAATAACAAAGCAAAGCATATAGAGATAGAAAAAGCCCATCACCGCATCAATGACGGTTTCAGGCACAGGTTTTTTATTGTAATAGGCGATCACCACCGCGTGAGGGCTTAACAATTTCGCCAATTGAATCCGGGCATTGGCGGCCAAGACTTGGAAGCGGAACATTTTAATCCCGCAAGTGGTCGAGCCTGCGCATCCGCCAATGAACATGCACATAAAGAGCAGGACAATCGCACTGCCGCCCCAAGCGTTGTAATCAGCCGTGCCATAACCCGTGCCGGTGATCATCGATACCGTATTGAACACCGCCAAACGAAGCGCCACCGTCAGGGACATGCCATTGGTGAAAATCAATTGCCAGATGATCAAAATCGCAATGGCCACCAGCAAAGCAAAAAACCATCGGACTTGCGGGTCACGGGTCAGGCGAGACCAACCGCCTCGCGTCATCGCCAGATAATGGGCAAAAGGCAAACTGCCAACAATCATCCCCACCACGATCATCCATTCAACCACCGCGTTGTCAAAGGCGGCAATCGACGCGGTGCGGGTGGAAAACCCACCTGTCGCTAAGGTGGTCATGGCATGGGTCATGGCGTCGAAAAAAGGCATCCCTGCCGCATAAAGCATCATTGCCCAAATAAAGGTCAAGCCACCATAAACAAGGGTAATGCCGCCCGCCAATTCCGCCGCTCTCGGCACAACTTTATCAGGCGTCTCATAGGATTCGGTTTTGAACAACTGCATCCCACCGATGCTCAACATCGGCAAAACCGCCAGCGCCATCACGATAATCCCAATGCCGCCGAGCCATTGTAAAAGCGCGCGCCACACCAAAACCCCGGGGGACATAATCTCAATCACCGGGATCACCGTTGATCCCGTGGTGGTGATGCCAGAGATCGATTCAAACACCGCGTTGGTCAGCCCCATGCCCGTATGGGCGAGCATGAATGGCAAAGCCCCGAAGAGGCCAATTAAAATCCAAGCGCCATTGGTGAGCAAAAAGGCTTGCCGCAAGCCAAGGTTTTCATCCGCCCGCAAGCGCGTCGCCAGCAAGAGGCCAAAGCCAAAAAATAGCGTGATGGCGCTGGCGGCAAGGAAAGCGGTCCAATCAGGATGGCCTGAAGCGTAATCCACCACAGCCGGAATCACCATCGTTGCGGCCAACATGGACAATAAAATGCCAAGAATATGAAAGACAGGGGCGAGCGGCATTGCCGATTCCCAAACCGGTTTAAGACGTCTTAATTATACGGCAAAAGAGCAGGTTTTGTCTAGATTCAGGCGTCTTTGGCCTGCATCAGAAAACGAGTCTGCAAATTCGTATCATCGGCAAAAACACCGGTGAAGCGTGTCGTCACCATGCTAACATCGGGTTTCCGCACGCCGCGGGTGGTCATGCATTGATGCTGAGCATCGACAATCAAGGCCACCCCTTTCGGCTCGAGGATCGTTTGAATCGTATCGGCAATCTGCGCCGTCATGGTTTCTTGGGTTTGCAGACGCTTGGCAAAAATATTAATCACGCGCGCCAATTTAGAAATGCCCACCACTTTACGATCTGGGAAATAAGCGATGCTGGCGCTGCCGATAATCGGCACCATGTGATGCTCGCAATAGGATTCAACGCGAATATTTTTCAGCAAGACCATATCGTCATAGCCATCGACTTCTTCAAAAGTCCGCGCCAACATAGCAGCGGCGTCTTCTTGATAGCCCTTGAAAAACTCTTCATAAGAACGCGCCACCCGTGCCGGCGTATCCATCAGCCCCTCGCGTTCAGGGTTATCGCCCGCCCATTCAATCAGCGTCCGCACAGCCGCTTCGGCTTGCTCACGGGAAGGGCGGCTTTTCGCTGGGGTCACCGCGTCTTCAACGGTATTGCTGATTTTGTTCTGATCGTTAGGCGTCATTATTATGCTCCGGACCGTTATGGTCGATGGGTATTCTTAAAATAGTCAATGCACCATATGGCGCAGTTGCCCGTGAAATCAACTATTATATCGATATTGAAGGCTGATCTTCTGCCGATACCGATGAAAAAGGCTCAAGATGGATGGGCGCGGTCTCGGCTTGCGCGCGATCGCGAGGGTCGTGGCTCACCATCAATACCGGCAATTGCCGATGGCTGATTTCGGCGCGAACCAAATCTGAAAACGTCGCGCGCGTGTCATCATCGAGACCGGAAAACGGCTCATCAAGGAACCAGATGTCCGGTTCGATCACCAGCGACCGGGCGATGCCAACGCGCTGCTGCTGTCCACCGGACAGCTCGCGCGGGAAATAGTCTTCGCGACCAGAAAGACCAACCAATTCAATGACTTCCAGCGCGCGTTCTCGGCGCGCATGACGGTCTTGGCCGCGCATTTGAAGCGGGAAAGCGACGTTGTCGAGTACCGTGCGGTGGGGCAAGAGCCCAAAGGACTGAAACACCATGCCCATCTTGCGCCGGCGCAGGTCAATCAGCTGCTGCTGGCCCATGCTCATGATGTCCTGGCCTTCGACTTCGATCGTGCCGCCCGTGATTTCGTGCAGGC
>CAJXME010000066.1 GCA_913056245.1 uncultured Alphaproteobacteria bacterium
AAAAGCAGTGGCCGCTGGCATGAACCCAATGGACCTCAAGCGCGGCATCGACCTTGCGGTTGAAAACATTGTCGACACGCTGAAAACCCGCTCCAAGCCAATCACCACTTCCGATGAAGTCGCTCAAGTCGGCACCATCTCTGCCAATGGCGAAAGCGAAATTGGCGCGATGATCGCACAAGCGATGGAAAAGGTTGGCAATGAAGGCGTCATCACCGTTGAAGAAGCCAAGAGCCTCGACACGGAACTTGAAGTCGTTGAAGGCATGCAGTTTGACCGCGGTTACCTGTCGCCTTACTTCGTCACCGATGGCGACAAGATGAAGGCTGTTCTGGAAGAGCCTTACATTCTGCTGCACGAAAAGAAACTGTCCAACTTGCAGGACATGCTGCCGATCCTTGAAAAGGTTGTGCAGTCTGGCCGTCCGCTGTTGATCATTGCGGAAGACATCGAAGGCGAAGCGTTGGCAACCCTCGTGGTCAACCGTCTGCGCGGTGGCTTGAAAGTCGCTGCGGTTAAAGCCCCAGGCTTTGGCGATCGTCGTAAAGCCATGCTCGAAGACATCGCGATCCTGACCAAAGGCACCGTGATCTCTGAAGAAGTTGGCATTAAATTGGATTCCGTAACGCTCGAAATGCTGGGTTCAGCAAAGCGTGTTGAAATCACCAAAGAAAACACCGTCATCGTTGACGGCTCCGGTGACAAAGACGCGATCGTTGGCCGTTGCAACCAAATCCGCGCTCAAGTGGAAGAAACCAATTCCGACTATGATCGTGAAAAACTGCAAGAACGTCTGGCCAAATTGGCTGGCGGTGTTGCGGTCATCAAAGTTGGTGGCGCCACTGAAGTCGAAGTGAAGGAACGCAAAGATCGTGTTGATGACGCGATGCACGCGACCCGCGCTGCGGTGGAAGAAGGCATCGTCCCTGGTGGCGGTACCGCGCTGGTGAAAGCCATTGCTAACCTCGAAAAACTGACCGGTGAAAACGATGACCAGAATGTTGGCATCAACATCGTTCGCCGCGCGATCCAAGCGCCGGCTCGTCAGATTGCAAACAACGCTGGCGCAGATGGCGCGGTGATCGTGGGCAAACTGCTCGAAGAAAAGAGCGACACCATCGGTTACAACGCCCAGAAGGGTGAGTTCGAAGACCTCATCAAAGCAGGCGTGATCGACCCAACCAAAGTTGTCCGTTCGGCTCTGCAAAACGCGGCTTCTGTAGCGGGTCTCTTGATCACCACCGAAGCGATGGTCGGCGAATTGCCTGAACCAAAGCCAGCCATGCCAGCCGCGCCTGACATGGGCGGTATGGGCGGCATGGGCTTCTAAACCCATCCGACAGGATAAAGAAAAGGCCGGGATTGCTCCCGGCCTTTTTTATTGCGTAAATGATTTTTACGGTGTTACTTGCGGCCGATCGTGCGCCATGCCATTGGCATGACGGCGGCGGCGAGGATCAATTTGGCGATATCGCCCATGTAGAACGGCAGGAAGCCAAAACCGATGGTCACGCTCAAGGGCTTGCTGAGAATAGCGCTCAGCACCAAGAGGCCCGGCACATAAATAATCGCGTTGCCGATAATCATAGCAAGCGCGGTGGTCAGCGGATTGCGATCCCAGCCTTGTTCCGCTAGCCAGCCCGTGGCAAAAGCCGCCGGCACAAAACCAAGCAAATAGCCTGATGTTGGGCCCATCAGCACGGCCATGCCGCCGGTGCCATTGGCAAAAACAGGCAACCCGCTCGCGCCTTCGATCAAATACGCGATGACAGCGGCGGCGCCAAGACGCGCGCCCAGCGCCATGCCCACCACGAGAACGGCAAAGGTTTGGCCGGTCACAGGAATGGGGGTGAAGGGTAACGGAATGGCGACTTGGGCGGAAAGCGCGATCAGCACCGATGCCGCCAGCACCAGAAGAAGTGAATTCGCCAGCGACTGTTTGTCGGCGCCCAGCGCAACACGGGCTAGACTCGGCGAAGGGGTCATTGAAAGAACAGACATGAGATTTCCTTTAATAAGATGTCTTCGTGGCTCTATCCTACGCCGCCTTCAGGCGAAAGAAAAGAGGATACCGTCTTGACCGCCTCCGCCAGCCCGCAACGCTCCGCCACCACCCCCGGCGGAAAGGCGCTGAGCAAGCGGCTTGGCAAGCGATTGTCCAGCACCACAAACACCCCGCGATCATCGCCGCGCCGCACCAACCGGCCAAAGGCTTGGCGCAATTTCATCCGCGTGGCACGATCTGTCCAAAGGTCGCGGCCATAATGATCCGCCCGCGCCTTAAACAGCATATCGGGGCGCGGCCAAGGCACGCGATCAAAGATGATCAATTGCAAGGCTTGACCCGGCACATCAATGCCATCGCGCACAGCATCGGTTCCCAGCAGGCAAGACCGCCGGTCTTCGCGGAACATTTGCAACAAGGTTTGCAGATTAAGCGCATCCATATGCTGGGCATAAAGCGGGATTTGCGCATCATCGAGGGCCGATAGAATATGAGGATAGGTGGCTTTCAAGCGGCGAATGGCGGTAAAGAGACCCAAAGCCCCGCCTTGGCTGGCTTTCATGAGCGATGCCATGGCCGCCGCCGATTGCTCGATATTGTCGCGATCGACATCCCCCACGATCAGCAATTTCGTTTGGCTGGCGTAATCAAAAGGCGAGGCCACGGAAGACACCACCGCAGGGCTGGGCAAATAAACCGTGCCTGTTAGCCGTTCGGCAAAATGCCAATCTTCAGGCAGGGGGGTATCCACCTCGCGGCTGGTGTGATCGGTGAGGGTCGCGGACGTGATGATCGCGCCATGGCTGGGGGTCAGCACCGCGCGGCTGAACGGCTCCCCGGGGTCAAGGTAATGCCGCCGCAAGCCGATATCGATGTCTTGGCCGTTATGGCGGGTCGCTTCCATCCAATCGATGAACCCGGCGCGTCCTTCGGGATGGCTCATATCGGTGATGTCATCGAGCAATTGCCGCCACGCCGCCAAAGGGCCATTGGCGCGCCGAAGCAAGCCCCGTGCCGCGCCTTCTAAGCGGTTGCGGGTGACGCTATCGAGGTGATCCGCTTGATCAACCAAGATGGCGTTTAAGGTTTTTGCCAAACGTTGCAGCGGCTCCGCGATGTCTTTTAAGGCACTGCTCAACCCCAAGGCCATGGTGGCGAGGTGATCATCAAGGGGGTAAAGACCGACCTCAAGATTATAAAGACTGCCGGGCGACGAGACGCGTTCATAAATCACGTTGCGCGCCGCGAATAAGAATTGCTCCACCGGCCCATCAGGGGCGGCTTCCGAAAGCCGTTGCCGCCAATTGACGGCGGGCAGAATGCGCGCCGCTTCCATGGCTTGATCGAGATCAGCCATCGCCGCCTCATCAAAAGCCAAGAGTTCTTCAAGGCGTTTTTTCAACCCGCGAGCGCGGGATTTGCGATTGCCTTCTTGGCCGCGAATCCATCGCCGCAGGTCCGCCGCCTCCGAGCCGCTAAACGCCACGGAAAAAGCGCTATCCGCCGCGTCGAACACATGATGCCCTTCGTCGAAAATATAGCGCGTTGGGGTGGATTGACCGCTTTGGCCGGGGACAAGACTGGCCATGGCGGCGCCGATCATCACCAGCGCGTGATTGGCCACCACAATATCGGCGCGCCGCGACCGCTGGCGTGATTTTTCCACAAAGCATTTCTGGAAATGGCGACACGCGCTATGGATGCATTCGCCGCGCCGATCCGCAAGCCCGATGGTCGCGCCAACCCCGAGCAAATCAATCAACCACGCGGGAAAGCCGCTCCCCGTCAAATCGCCATCAGGATTGGCTTCCGCCCAGCGTGCCATCAACCCAAGCGCAGGGGCAAGGCGAGGCGTTGCCGCCACCGCCGATAACGCGTCTTCTAAATTGAGCAAGCAAAGGTAATTTTCGCGGCCTTTGCGGATCACCACTTTGGCATCGCGTTCCGTGCGATCGGGGTAAAACCGTGCCATTTCTTCCACCACTTGATGCTGAAGGCTTCTTGTATAGGTGGAGACCCATACCGGGGCTTTATTGTCTTCCGCCCAGACGGTGGCTGGCGCCAAATAACCAAGGGTTTTGCCCGTCCCTGTCCCAGCTTCGGCCAAGACCACCACGGGGTTATCCTCGCCTTTTGGCGTGCCAAAGGCAGGCACGAGGCTGGCGGTATAGGCTTTTTGGCTGGGGCGGATTTCCGCGCCTTTGCCGAGCATGGCCTTAAGGCGATCCTCCGATTGCTTGACGCTGATGGGGAAGGCACCGGGTTCTGGATCAGCGCCGTATTCAGGGTTTTCCGGTAAGCGAAACCAAATCGACGCGCCGCGGGGGTCAGGCGGGGCTTCCGGAGGCATGGCTTGGCCTAAAGCCGCCAAGACGGTCGGTGCCCATCCCCATCCGCCCTGCGCCATCATCGCGGCAATGCCCGCGGCTTGCTGTTTTTGGACAGGCGATAAAGCCTGCAATTCCGCTAGCATTTTGGCCGCGCTTTTGGGGATCAACATGGCCATCTCGTCATCGCCGCCGCTGGTGTCGAGCGCCATCACCCGCCCTAAGCCTTGCGGCGTGGGCAGGCAAAATTGACTGGGGCGAACAAAGGCGAATAATTCAAGCGCATCAAGGCCTTCAAGCGCGCCTAGCCCGGATGTTTCTAGCCCCAATCGGCTGGCGGTCCAGCGGCGATGACAAAACAGCGCGGGGCGGCGATCCAGCCGATCTTGGGCTTGGTTGATGGGGATGCGTTCAATCTCACCATCAGCGCCAATCCAGACGATATCCCGCGCCGTTGGCATCACCACGGGCAAAGGTGGTAGTGCGATGGGAGGAGGGGCGGCTTGCGGTAAATCAGGGTTCGACATGGTTTCTTTTTATCGGTTTTATCCGCCAAAGACCATCGGAAACCCTGCCATATCACTTGCCATTCCGCATCAGAAGGGATAAGAGTGCCAGACACTGCCCCAGAGAGCGGCACAATAGCATTTTCAGTCAATAGAGGCTTATGATGGCGACATCATCTTTTTCCCAGGACCTACTTGATCACGCCAAAGCATGGCCATTTGCCGAGGCCAGATTGCTTATTGAGCGGTTTGAGAAGATGAAGATCACGCCAAGCGCGGAACGGCCGGCGCTGTTTGAAACAGGCTATGGCCCTTCAGGCCTGCCGCATATCGGGACCTTTGGTGAAGTGGTGCGAACCTCGATGGTGCGTCACGCCTTTGAAACATTGACCGGTCTGCCGACGCGTCTGATTTGCTTTTCCGATGATATGGACGGGTTGCGCAAAGTGCCGGACAATATCCCGAATAAAGAGATGATCGCCCAGCATCTTGGCAAAGCCTTGACCGATGTGCCTGATCCTTTTGGCACCCATAACAGTTTTGGCGAACATAACAACGCCCGCCTGCAAGGGTTTTTGGATGGCTTTGGCTTTGATTATGAGTTCTTTTCCGCCACCCGTTGCTACCAATCGGGGCTGCTTGATGATGCGCTGCTCAATATCCTGAAGAATTATGACGCGGTCACCAATGTGGTGCTGCCAACCTTGGGCGAAGAACGCCGCGCCACCTATAGCCCCTTCATGCCAGTTTGCCCTGAAACCCGCGAAGTCTTGCAAGCGGAAATCACCGGCCATGATGCGGCAGAAGGCAAAATCGAATACCGTGACCCCCGCGATGGCAGTCTGCGTGAGACGATCGTGACCGGCGGCGCTTGCAAATTGCAATGGAAATGCGATTGGGCGATGCGCTGGTATGCCCTTGGCGTCGATTATGAAATGAGCGGCAAAGACTTGAGCGAGTCGGTGAAACTATCCTCGAAGATCACCCGCATCATGGGCGGCACTCCGCCTGAAGGCATTTCTTATGAATTGTTCCTTGATCAGAACGGCGAGAAAATTTCCAAATCAAAAGGCAATGGCTTGAGCGTCGAAGAATGGCTGACCTATGGCACCGAAGAAGCCTTGGCGTTGTTCATGTATAATCAGCCGAAACGCGCCAAGCGGCTGTTCTTTGATGTCGTGCCGAAAATGGTCGATGAATATTTCAGCCATCTTGAAAAATTTGCTGATGCTGATGACGCGGCGAAAATCGACAATCCCGTTTGGCATATTCATCAAGGCCAGCCGCCTGTTGAAACCGTGCCGGTTGGCTTTTCGTTATTGCTCAATCTTGCCGGTGTTTGTCAGGCGGAACATTCCGATGTGATTTGGGGTTATCTTGAACAATACGCCCCCGGCGTGACGGCGGAAACCCATCCGCAATTGGCGCGGCTGGTCGATTACGCCGTGGTTTATTACCGTGATCGCGTGCATCCTTTCAAAACCTACCGCGCGCCTTCAGCCGATGAAGTGACGCATCTGAATCAAAACCAAACCAACCCGTGGCTATGTGGGTTACTTCACAATCACTAGAATGTGATACTCTTACCTTCGAGGCCGATCCGATCTGGATGATGTTTTTAGCGAGCTCTTTCGACGCAATGTA
>CAJXME010000067.1 GCA_913056245.1 uncultured Alphaproteobacteria bacterium
GTAACATTTGTATCATTCATGATTGACTATGGTATATTTGTTCAAATAGAGTGTCTAGGAGAATTTCAAAAAACTGATACTCTTAGGATGAGCGTAATGGTGGATCAGAAGTTACCGACACAGGCAAAAGTGGTGATTGTCGGCGGCGGCGTTATGGGGTGTGGGCTGGCCTATCACTTGGCGCATGAAGGCTGGACCGATGTGGTGCTGTTGGAAAAGGCTGAATTGACCAGCGGCAGCACGTGGCACGCGGCGGGGCAAATCACCCATTCCACCAGTTCCTTCGGGCTTGGCAAATGCGTTGATTATAACATTGGCCTTTATAGCGGCGGGCTGGAAGCGGAAACCGGGCAGGTGGTGACGTGGCATGGCTGCGGGTCTTTTCGCTTGGCCTATACCGACGATGAAATGGATTGGTTGCGGCACACGTTGTCGGTGGGGCGCTCCTTGGGGTTCAATATTGAACTCGTTGGCCCTGATCGCGTGGCGGCATTGCATCCGTTTTACAATTTGGACGGTGTTTTAGGGGCGCTTCATACCCCCGATGATGGCCATGTCGACCCGTCGAATGTGACCATGGCGATGGCCATGGGGGCGCGCAATCTGGGGGTTAAGATCATCCGCCGATGCCGCGCCACCAACATCACGCAAACCGCCAATGGCGAATGGCAAGTCGAAACCGAATTGGGGGCGATCACTTGCGAGCATGTGGTCAATGCCGGCGGGACTTACGCGCGGCAGATGGGCGAATGGTCAGGCTTGCAATTGCCGATGACGTCGATGACCCACCATTATTTTGTCACGGAACCTGTGCCAGAATTTCAGAATCTCGAGCGGGAATTGCCGGTGATCCGTGACGATAAGAAAGTCTCGGGCTATATCCGCATGGAACAAAAACGCGGCTTGATCGGCATTTATGAAAAGGAAAACCCCAATACCGTTTGGGAAGATCATTGCCCTTGGGAAGCGGAAAACGAATTGTTCGACCCTGATTACGACCGGGTGATGCCATGGCTTGAAGAAAGCCTTAACCGCATGCCGATTTTTGCCGATTTGGGAATCAGCCGTGAAGTCCATGGCGCGATCTCGCATCCCCCTGATGGCAATCCCTTGATTGGCCCCGCGCCGGGGGTGCGCAATTACTGGTGCTGTTGCGGCACGCAAATCGGGATTGGCTGGGGGCCGGGCTTAACCCGGGAATTGGCGCGCTGGATGGTGCATGGCGCCGCTGATATCTCGATGCGCGAATACGACCCTCGGCGCTTTGGCTCTTACGCCACCAAAGAATGGCAAGTCATCAAAGCCAAGGAAGATTATTGCTTGCGCCATGAAATTCCCTTCCCTCATTTCAATCGATTGGCGGGGCGGCCGATCAAACCATCGCCTTTGCATGAGGTGTTGAAATCGAAGGGCGCGGTGCATGAAGAGGTTTACGGCTTTGAACGCCCCCGCTGGTTCGCCCGTGATGGGGTTGCCCAAGAGGATCATTATTCTTTCCGCCGCAATCCAGTCCATGCCCTAGTGGGGCGCGAGGTCAAAGCGGTGCGCGAAGCCGTCGGCATTATGGATGTCACGGCCTTTACCAAAGTGCTGGTCAGCGGCAAGGGCGCGGCGGATTTTCTCGATCGCCTGACGGCCAATAAATTGCCCGCTAAAATTGGCGGCATTGGCTTGACGCATATGCTCAACAAGCGTGGCCGCATCGAATTGGAAACCACCATCTTTAAGATGGCGGAGGATCAATATTATCTGGTGTGCGCGGCGTTTTTTGAACAGCGGCTTTTGGATCATCTGAACCATCATCACGAAGGCGAAGACGTCACCATCACGGCCTTGTCGGATCAATGGTCGGCCTTAACCTTAAATGGCCCCTTTTCGCGCCATGTGCTTGCAGCGGTGACGGATGCGCCCTTGGATAACGCAAATTTCCGCTGGCTCACGGGACAAGAGATCAGCATCGCCGGGCATCGCGTCTGGGCGTTGCGGATGTCTTATGCGGGTGAATTGGGCTGGGAATTGCATATGCCCAATGACGCTTGCCTTGATGTCTACACCGCGCTCATCGATTCGGGGCAGGCTTATGGCATCACCGATTACGGGTCCTTTGCCATGAATGTGATGCGGATGGAAAAAGCCTTCAAAGGCGCGGGCGAATTGACCAATGAAGTGACCTTGCCCGAAGCTGATGTCATGCGCTTTGTCGATACCAATAAATCGTTTTTGGGCAAGGACGAAACCTTGGCGAAGGGCGATGACCTGCCATGGGTTTGCGCCTATCTCGAGATTGAACCCGATGGCGTCACCGATGGCCATGGCGGCGAAGCGGTGCTGATGGATGGTCAAGTGGTGGGGTCAACTGCCTCCGTCGTCTATGGCCATAGCCTGGGCAAGATTCTAGCCTTTGCTTATGTTAAGCCTCACGCCGCAAAAGATGGCCAAGCCTTAGAGGTGGTGATCGCTGGCGAAGTGAGGCCGGCGCTTATTCGCGGCCAAGCGGCTTATGATCCTGAAAGCCTCTTGCCGCGCAGCGATGCAACCGACACAAAAGGGGAGATGACAGCATGACAGCACAACACAGCATGCGCGCGATGGTCACCATAGGCCATGGCGGGCTTGATCAATTGGTCTTTCATGACGATTATCCACGGCCCGAACCAGCGGCGGGAGAAGTGCTGGTCAAGGTTGGCGCTTGCGGGCTGAACAACACCGATGTCAACACCCGCTCAGGCTGGTATTCAAAACCCGTGCAAGATGCCACCACCGGCGATGGCTATGACGAGGTTGGCAGCGAAGACCCGTCATGGGGCGGGGCGCCGGTTATTTTTCCGCGTATTCAAGGCGCGGATGTTTGCGGCGAGATCGTTGCGGTCGGTGAAGGCGTCAGTGAAACTCGCATCGGCGAGAGGGTGATCACCGACAATTGGTTGCGCGATGAACACGACCCGCTGGATAAAAACAAGACCGGCTATTTTGGCTCCGAACGCGATGGCGGCTTTGCGGAATACACCACCTTGCCCAGCCGAAACGCGCTGGCCATTCAATCGGATTACAGCGATGCAGAATTGGCGACGTTTTCTTGTTCCTATTCCACGGCGGAAGGAATGCTGACCCGGGCGCAAGTCACCGAAGCCGACACGGTCTTGGTGACAGGGGCATCGGGAGGCGTCGGCAGTGCCTTGGTGCAATTGGCAAAATTACGCGGCGCAAGGGTGATCGCCTTAGCGTCAGAAGCCAAGCATGATGACGTCACCGCGCTGGGGGCGGATCGAGTCTTGCCGCGCGCGCCGGATCACCTCAAATCAGCCTTGGGCGATGACCAGATCACGGTGGTGGCGGATATTGTCGGCGGTGATTATTGGCCGCATTTGATCGATTGCCTTGAACGGGGCGGGCGCTATACCTGTTCCGGCGCGATCGCAGGGCCGATGGTGACGCTTGATTTGCGGACGTTTTATTTGCGCGATTTGACCTTCACGGGGTCGACCGTCATCGACCTTGACGTGACGCCGCGATTGGTGGGGTATATTGAAAGCGGCGCCATCAAACCGGCCTTGGCGGCCACCTATCCGCTGGAAGAGCTGCGCGAAGCGCAATCGGCCTTCATCGCGAAAAAACACACGGGCAATATTGTGGTCTGCCCATGAAGATCACCCGCATCCGCATCTATAAAAAGCCCTTGCCTTATATCGGCGGCACTTATGTTTGGGGGGCGGGGAACGCAATTACCACCGCCATGGCATCGGTGGTGGTGTTGGATACGGATGCCGGTCTCCAAGGTTGCGGAGAATTCACGCCCTGCGGCGAAAACTACATGATCGCTCATTCCGAAGGGGTGGAGGCGCTGACGAAATTGATCGCACCGTCTTTATTGGGCGAAGACCCTCGGCAAGTAGGGCGGATCGAGCAGTTCATGGATCACCTCGTGCAAGGCCATGGCTATGCCAAATCCCCCTTTGATATTGCCTGTTGGGATATTTTAGGCAAGGCCACCCATCAGCCTCTTTGGATGCTGCTTGGCGGTAAACTCACCGATGGCGCGCCGATGTATCGCGTCGCGCCGCAAAAATCGCTTGAAGACACGAAAGCCGAAATGGCGGCGCATCGTCAATCGGGGTATCGGCAATTTCAGATCAAAGTGGGGATGGATTGGGTGGAAGATATCGACCGCATCCACGCTGGGGTGGGGTTGCTTCTGCCCGGCGAAAAGGCCATGGCGGACGCCAATCAAGGCTGGCGGGTCGATAACGCCATTCGCGTCGCCGATGCCACCAAAGGGCTTGATTATATTCTTGAGCAACCTTGCAAGACCTATGAGGAATGCCAGCAGGTGCGACGCCACGCATCACAGCCCATGAAACTGGACGAATGCGTGACGGGCATCGCCGCCGCCCAGCGGATCGTCCATGATCGCGGCGCTGAAATTTGTTGCCTTAAAATTTCCAATCTTGGGGGCTTAAGCAAAAGCCGCCGGGTGCGTGATTTTCTGGTGGATAACCGCATCCCTGTTGTCGCTGAAGACACGTGGGGCGGGGAAATCACCACCGCCGCGGTGGCGCATTTTGCCGCTTCAACGCCGGATGAGTTTTTGATCAATTCTACCGATTTGATGAATTACAACACCGCCAGCACCGGGATTGGCGGCGCTTATGTCAAGACGGGTAAACTCTATGCCAGCGATGCCCCGGGGCTTGGGGTTGAGCCTGATTTTGACCATTTAGGCGCGCCTGTTTTTGATCGCTCTCTTGATGCCGCGGAAAGGTAAAGCCATGAAGATCACCCGCATTTCTGTTTATCAACAAGACCTGCCGCTGGAACATCCCTATTGGCTTTCAGGGGGGCGGCTTAAATTTGAATGCCTTGACGCTAGTTTTGTCAAAATTGAAACCGACGCTGGGTTTGTCGGCTGGGGTGAAGGCACACCATGGGGGCATACGTATGTGCCTGCCCATGGCCCGGGGATCAGGGCGGGGATTGAGACCATGGCGCCGTTTATTCTTGGGCTTGATCCACGGCTTGTGCTGGAGGTCGAGCGGGCAATGGATTTGGCCTTGCCGGGGCATCTCTATGCCAAATCGCCGATTGATATGGCGTGTTGGGATATCGCGGGGCAAGCCGCTGGTCTGCCGATCGCGGATTTAATGGGGGGCGGGTCGCGGACGCCGCGCCCCATTGCCTCTTCTGTGGGCGCCAAAACCATCGAGGATACCCGGGCTGTGATGGATCGTTATCGTCAGCGCGGTTATATCGCTCATTCCGTGAAAATTGGCGGCGATGTGGCGCGGGATATTGCGCGTATTCGCGATGTCGAAGACCAACGCCGGGTGGGGGAAATCATCCTTTATGATGTCAATCGCGGCTGGACACGGCAACAAGCCTTGCGGGTGTTGAGCGCCACGGAAGACCTCAATATCATGGTCGAACAGCCTTGCGAAAGTTTGAAAGACATTGCCGCGATTTCAGGCAAACACGCGACGCCGGTAAGCGTTGATGAATGTTTGGTCACGCTGCAAGACGCGGTGGCGGTGGCTGAAAACGGCTGGGCGGAAATCTTTGGCATTAAACTCAATCGCGTCGGCGGCTTGACCAAAGCCGCAAGGATGCGTGATGTCGCCCTCGCCCATGGGATTGATATGTTTGTCATGGCCACGGGCGGCTCGGTTCTGGCTGATGCCGAAGCCCTGCATTTGGCGGCGACGATACCCGATGATCATTGCCACGCGGTTTGGGCCTGTCAGGATATGCTGACCGTCGATATCGCTGATGGCCGAGGGCCGCGCAACAAGGATGGGCATTTGCATCTGCCGGAGGCTCCCGGCCTTGGTGTTCACCCCGATGAAGAGGCGCTGGGCGATCCCCTGGCGGTATATTCATGAAAATCACGTCAATCTCGATATGGCACCAGCCGCTCACCAGCCATGAAAAATACAACATGGCCGATGGCAAAACTTGCGATGTGGTGGAAAGCACGGTGCTGCGCATCGACACGGATCGCGGCATATCAGGCTGGGGTGAGGTTTGCCCCATCCCCCATTATTTGCCCGCCTATGCGCGCGGCGTGGCACCAGCGGTGGCTGAATTAGCGCCGGTTTTAATTGGCGGCAATCCGATCGGTGTTGAAGCCTTGATGCAAAAGGTTAACGCGTATTTGATCGGTCATCCTTATGTGAAATCGCCGCTGGATATCGCCATGTGGGATATCACGGCGCAGGTGGCAGGTCTGCCGCTTCATGCCTTGATGGGCGGACAACGGCAGGCTGATTTGCCGCTTTATCATTCGATCACCTGCATCGCGCCCGATGATATGGCGCGGATGGCGAAAGACGCTCAAGAACAAGGGATTGAGCAGTTTCAAGTCAAATTAGGCGCTGATGACGATTGGCAGGCGGTTGTCGAGCGGCTGACGAACGTGCGTGAGGCGGTTGGCGAAGGGCC
>CAJXME010000068.1 GCA_913056245.1 uncultured Alphaproteobacteria bacterium
GATCGCCTCCATGACGACCCTGCCGGTCTTGGGCGTGCCAGTTGAAAGCCAAGCGTTGAAAGGCATGGATTCGCTCCTATCAATTGTGCAAATGCCCGGCGGCGTTCCTGTGGGGACGCTTGCGATTGGTAAAGCTGGCGCGATCAACGCTGGCCTTCTTGCCGCCAGCATACTTTCCCTTCATGACGCTGATATTGCTGAACGTCTCGCAGCATGGCGCCAAAAACAAAGCGATAGCGTCGGCGAAACCCCGCAAAAAGATGATGCCCATGGCTAAGCCTCTTCCGGAAGGCGCGGTGCTGGGGATTCTTGGCGGCGGGCAATTGGGGCGGATGACCGCCATCGCCGCCGCTGAACTCGGCTATAAAGTGCATATTTTCGCCCCTCAAGGCGATGCGCCGGCTTGTGATTTCGCCGCCGCCACCACCCGCGCTGATTACACCGATGACGACGCGCTCAAATCCTTTGGCATGGCCATTGATGCCGTGACCAGCGAATTTGAAAACGTGCCCGCCACGGTGATGGATACACTGGCGCAATATGTCCCCGTCAGCCCCGGGCGGGCGGCGCTCGAAGTCGCCCAACATCGGATTGCGGAAAAGACGCTGGCGGCTAAAATTGGGATTGCCGTGCCGCGATTTGCCGCGATCACCAGCGCCCAAGATTTGGCATCCGCCATGGCCGATATGCCCCATGGCGCGATCTTAAAAACCTGCCGTCTTGGCTATGATGGCAAGGGGCAAGCTCGGCTAGCCGCAGGCGATGATCTTGACGCCGCTTGGCAAAGTCTTGGCAGCGATGATTGCATTCTCGAAGAACGCATCGCCTTTTCCGCCGAAGCCAGTTTCCTTGTGGCGCGGACAAGCGATGGCCAGATCAAGCATTTCCCCGCCAGCATCAACCATCATGAAAACGGGATTCTATCGCAATCCCGCGCGCCTGCTGATCCTGCGCTGTTATCCGATGATTATCTGAAACAAGGGCAAGACATGGTCGCCGCTCTTGCGGAAGCCCTCGAATTGGTTGGCGTTTTGGCGATGGAAACCTTCATCACGGCAGATGGCCTGATCTTTAATGAAATTGCCCCGCGTCCGCATAATTCCTTTCATTGGACGATTGAAGGCACTAAAACCAGCCAATTTGCGCAATTGGTGCGCGCGGTGATGGGCTTGCCGCTTGGCGATACCGCCGCCATGGGGCGCTGGCAGATGGATAACATCCTTGGCGAAGATATGGCGAAACTGGACGCCGCGCTCGGTGAAGAGGGCGTCTTTGTGCATCGCTAT
Organism: uncultured Alphaproteobacteria bacterium; assembly: GCA_913056245.1. Classification (GTDB taxonomy): domain Bacteria; phylum Pseudomonadota; class Alphaproteobacteria; order Puniceispirillales; family UBA1172; genus JAGWAQ01. Next base: position 1,287 of record CAJXME010000068.1, read on the forward strand.
GGCAAAGCCGCCGCTAAGCCCGGCCGCAAGATGGCGCATCTCACCCGCAAACTGGATTAAGCAAGACGCCTTGAATTAAGACCGCTGACCCAGCGTTTCCAATTCAAACGGCGTCGCTTGATAAAGGTCATGAATCCAATTGGCCATGAACAAATAGGCAAAAGGTCGCCAGAAATTCACCGGCGTCTTGGTGGGGTCATCATCAGGGAAATAATGTTCCGGCAGAGCCGTTGATAGCCCTTCGGCGGCATCACGGTGATATTCCGCCGCCAGCGTTTCGGCGTCATATTCCAAATGGTTGAGGATAAAAATATCGCCATTGTTTTTATCGCGCACCATGCCGGGGCCAGCCACCGCGCTATCGGCCAGCAATTCCAACGCATCACAAGCGACAATTTCTTTGCGGTCATTAAAGGTATGGCGTGACACAGGCATGGGGAAATTATCGGTAAAGCCTTTCATCAGGCGCGATGTGTTTTCCGTCACCTCATGATTAAAAACGCCAAACCGTTTCGCATCAAGCCCATGTTTTGGGATGCCATGGAGATGGTTGAGCAAGGCCTGCGCCCCCCAACATATCCCCAATCGGCGGAAGCAATGCGTCTTTGACCAATTCATGATCTCAACCAGTTCCGGCCAATAATTCACTTCATCAAAGGGCATGATTTCCACCGGCGCGCCCGTGATGATGATCGCGTCAAAAAACTCATCTTTAATATCATCAAGGCTGCGGTAATACCGCCTCAGATACCCCGGCTCGGTGTTGCGAGGCGTATAGCTGGCCGTTGTCATCAAAGTGAGTTCCAGCTGCAAAGGTGAATTCCCCAGCAGGCGCGCGAACTGAATCTCCGTTTCTTTTTTCTTCGGCATCAAGTTGAGCAAAATCAATTTCAGCGGACGGATATCCTGCTGCATCGCCGCATCGCTGAAAATCAGGTCGACGTTTTCTTCTTCAAGCACGGCGCGTGCGGGCAAATCATGTTGAATTTTAATGGGCATGGTACAAACTTTATTGGCTATGACCTCAATCAGAGGCGATTCTTCTGGAAAAGACGATGCGGGGGATTAAGAAGGATGCCGCATGGGCATTCGACCCAGAATTTTGCCAGCCATTTTCAGGCCCATCTGCGCGGCTTTTTTAGCCGGTGCTGTGACTTTTGGAATCATGGCGACTTCGCGCAAACGTTGATCAAGGAAGGCTTCGACCTTGCCGCGATCAGCATTGGCATTCGCCACCCAATAGAGCAACGTGGCGGAATAGACCCCTGCCAAGGTTGCGCGTTTGGTGTAAAAAGAGAAATCCACCGACCGATCCCCCGTCAATCGCCAAATGCGATCCACGGTTCGGTAAAGCGTCGATGCCGCCACTTGCGCGTGTTGCGGTTGCGCCAACAGTTTCAGCCCTTGGGAAACCGCGTCACGATGCGCTTCGGCATTGTCCAAGCGGCATAGAATCGCCTCCCGAATAATGGCGCTAATCTTTTCTGGGCGCGGGTCGAGCGAATCGAGGGATCGCGCCATTTGCACATCCGCCAAATCGGTGAAAGCATCAACCGCCGCGGCATCAGATGGCAAGATGGTTTTGGCCTCGTCATAAGATAGGCCAAGGTCTTCCGCCGCCGACCGCAAACACGCATCGCTCCAGCCGTCAAACGGCACATGAACGAGCATAGCCGTCACCAAGGCTTCCCGGATATCCGATTGGGTCTGTCCCGAATGTTGATCAGTTTTCGCCATAACGCACCTAATCTCTTTGCTTATTATATAGGCGGTTTCTTCAAAATTTCAAAGACAACATCGCCATAATCTCAAAACTTGCCAATTCTGATGATTATGGTATAAAGCATGCTTTCCGGCCATAAGGCCATAACTTTTCCATCTTGAAAGGATGTGAGAGCCAGTGTTTGTTACCGTCCGCGATAACAATGTTGATCAAGCCCTTCGTGTGCTGAAGAAGAAAATGCAGCGCGAAGGTATGTTCCGCGAAATGAAAAATCGTCGTTCTTATGAAAAGCCATCTGAACGTCGTGCTCGTGAAGCGGCTGAATCAACTCGCCGCGTGCGCAAATTGATGCGTAAACGCCTTGAACGCGAAGGATTCTAGTCCTTGCTTGTGAAGCAAACTGGGGAAAGCCGCCGCAAGGTGGCTTTTTCTTTTTGCGGATCGTTTTTGCAAAGACTAGGCTGATATCAAATGACTTGCCCTCCCCTCACCATCCGCGGCTATCGCGATGACGACCATGACGGCCTTGCCGCGCTATACGGGCTTGCCTTTCCCGATGATCCGCCATGGAATAAGCCGGGTGATATGATCGCCAGCAAAATCGCTTTTGATCGCGACGGTTTACGGGTGGGCTTGATCGGCGGCCAAGTCGTGGCCAGCGTCATGGCAGGCTATGACGGGCATCGCGGCTGGATCAATGCGCTTGCGGTTCATCCTGATCACCGCGGCCAAGGCTATGGTGCTGCCATCATGAGCCATGCGGTCGCGTTTCTGACGGAACGCGGCACGGTTAAAATCAACCTGCAAATCCGTGGCGATAACCACCGCCTTCAGCGCTATTACGAAAGCCTTGGCTTTGAAACCGAAGATCGCCTGTCGATGGGACTGTTAACCGCCCTCGGCAAAGCCTATCGCTAAATTACCCCATCCATACAACCGGCCATAAAAAAGGCGGGTCTGATCGAAACCAGCCCGCCTTCTTTTGCGTTATTGGCGCTTTAGTTGATTTGCGCCAAAAGGCTATCAACGCTCGCTTTCGCGTCACCATAGAACATCCGCGTGTTCTCTTTATAGAAGAGTGGGTTTTCAATCCCCGAATACCCCGTGCCTTGCCCGCGCTTAGAGACAAAGACTTGCTTGGCTTTCCACACTTCCAAGACCGGCATGCCCGCGATGGGCGAATTGGGGTCTTCTTGGGCGGCGGGATTAACGATATCGTTTGATCCCACCACGATCACCACATCGGTGCTGGGGAAATCATCATTGATTTCATCCATCTCCAAGACAATGTCATAGGGCACTTTGGCTTCGGCCAAGAGCACGTTCATATGCCCCGGCAAGCGGCCTGCCACAGGGTGGATGGCAAAGCGAACCGATTTGCCTTGCGCCCGCAGACGGCGTGTCAATTCTGAGATGGATTGCTGGGCTTGCGCCACCGCCATCCCATAACCGGGAACAATCACGATGCTATCGGCATCATTGAGGGCTGAAGCCACGCCATCAACATCGATCGCGATTTGCTCGCCTTCGATTTCCATGGCGGGGCCTTTGGCATCGCCCCATCCGCCAAGGATCACGGAGACAAAGTGACGGTTCATCGCCTTACACATAATGTAAGACAAGATCGCCCCCGATGACCCCACCAGCGCGCCAGTCACAATCAACAAGTCATTGCCCAGCAAGAAGCCTGTGGCCGCCGCCGCCCATCCTGAATACGAATTGAGCATCGACACCACCACCGGCATATCGGCGCCGCCAATGGCCATCACCATATGAACGCCCAAAATAAAGGCCAAAGCCGTCATCACATAAAGCGTCCAAGACCCAGCGTGGTTCATATACATAACCATCAAGACCAGCGAGCCCACCACAATCGCGATATTCCACATATTGCGGCCGGGAATGATCAGCGCTTTACCGTTGATCGACCCTGCCAGTTTCCCATAGGCGATGATCGACCCCGTGAAGGTCACCGCGCCGATAAAGACGCCGAGGAAAATTTCCACTTCATGGATGATGCGTTCCGCGTTGGAGGCAAAATCATGCACCGACAAATCCGAATTGATCCCGATAAACACCGCCGCAAGACCAACAAAGGAATGCAAGGCCGCCACCAATTGAGGCATGCCCGTCATCTCCACACGATTGGCGACAACCGCCCCGATCAGCGCGCCGATTACAATCGAGCCGATCAGCATGGTCGATGGCGCGACGTTTGAGCCGATGATGGTCGCGGCCACAGCAATCGCCATCCCGATAATGCCATACCAAACGGCGCGTTTCGCGCTTTCCTGATTGGAGAGTCCGCCGAGCGATAGAATAAATAGGACAGTGGCTGAAATATACGCCGCAGTTTGAAGTCCGAATGTCATTTCTCTATCCTCCGGCCTTAAGATTTATTGAACATTTGCAACATGCGGCGCGTTACCATGAACCCACCGACAATGTTGATTGTTGCGATTAATACTGAAATCGCGGCGAGGATCGTGATGATCGAATGGCCGGTATCCAACTGCAACAAGGCGCCCACAATGATGATGCCTGAAATCGCATTGGTGACCGCCATCAATGGCGTGTGCAAGGAATGCGCAACCCCCCAAATGACTTGGAAACCCACGAAAACCGCCAGCACAAACACGATGAAATGCTGCATGAAATTCGGCGGCGCATAAAGGCCGATAATGCCCATCACCGCCGCGCCCAACACCAGCAAAAGCGTTTGTTGACGCCCAGCCTTAGCCATCGCCGCGGCTTCATCGGCCGCGATTTCTTCTGGTGTTTTTTGCGGGGTTTTATCCGCCGGTTTCGCCGCGATCGCCTGCACTTTTGGTGGCGGCGGCGGGAAGGTAATGTCGCCGTCAAAGGTCACGGTCGCGCCACGGATCACATCATCTTCCATGTTATGGACAACCTGCCCATCTTTTTCCGGCGTTAAATCAGCCATCATGTGGAAAATGTTATTGGCGTAGAGCGTTGACGCTTGCGTCGCCATGCGCGACGGGAAATCCGTATAGCCAATGATGGTGACGCCATTTTTCGTGACGATCTTTTCATCGGCTACGGTAAGTTTGCAATTGCCGCCTTTTTCCGCGGCAAGATCAACGATGACCGACCCCGGCTTCATGGCCTCAACCATATCCTTGGTCCATAATTCCGGCGCTTCGCGATTTGGAATCAAGGCCGTGGTGATGACAATATCAACCTCAGGGGCTTGCTCTCGGAAAAGCGCCAATTGCTTTTCACGGAATTCCGGGCTAGACGGTGCCGCGTAACCTCCAGTGGCGGCTCCATCTTGCGAATCCTCAAAATCAAGGAAAAGGAACTCAGCGCCCATGGATTCGATCTGTTCCGCCACTTCAGGGCGAAC
>CAJXME010000069.1 GCA_913056245.1 uncultured Alphaproteobacteria bacterium
GCCATTTCAGGGCTGGCGCGGCGCGCGGCGGCAAGACGCTGATCAAGGGTCATGCCCAAGCCGCCGCCGGTGGTGATATTGACCACCGCGTTGGTGCTTTGTTTGATGATCGGCAGGAATTCCATAAACACATCAGGATCATGCGCCGGGCGGCCATCTTCTGGGTTGCGCGCGTGCAGGTGAATGATCGACGCGCCCGCTTCGGAGGCGGCAATGGCTTCAGCGGCAATCTCTTGCGGCGTGATCGGCAGATGCGGTGACATGGTGGGGGGATGAATACCGCCCGTAACAGCGCAAGTGATGATTACTGATTTTGCTTTGGCCATATCAAATTCCTCATGTCAAATTCCGATAAAAGACTATTACAGCCTCATTTGTTGCACTTGCGCTGTCAAGCCGCCATCCAGCACCCAAAGTTGGCCTGAGGCGTATCGCGCTTCATCGCCTGCCAGCCAATTGACCAATCCCGCGATATCATCAGGGGTGCCGTAGCGGCGCATGGGGTGGACATCACGCACCGCCTGTTGAAGGCTTTCGATATCGCCGCTATCGCCAAAGAAACTTTGCAGCATGGGGGTGTCGATATAGCCGGGGCAAATCGCATTGACGCGAATGTTTTCAGGGCCGTGATCGCAAGCCATGGCGCGGGTGAGCGCATGGACAGCCCCTTTGGTGGCGCAATAAGCCGCCAATTGCGGGTCAGCGATAAACCCATCGTAAGAGCCAAAGTTGATGATCGAACCCGCGCCGGTTTTGCGCATCAATGGCAAGGCGTATTTCGATACGAGAAAGGTGCCGGTCACATTAACCGCAAAGATGCGATTCCAGTCATCAAGGCTGGTGTCTTCGATGGTTTTTTCAATTTCAATTCCCGCCGCGTTGACCAGAATATCAATTTGACCCTGATTGTATTCAACCGAATCCATCAATTTGGTCACGCTATCTTCTTGGGTGACATCCAAATCATGGAAAAAGATGCCTTCGGGCAATTCAACATTGGGGGCATGACGGTCAGCGGCGATCACCACAGCGCCTTCTTTCGCCAAGCGTTTGCAAATGGCGGTGCCGATGCCGCCTGTCCCGCCGGTGACTAAGGCCACTCGATTTTCTAACGGCAATTTAGTCATTTGAACTTGCCCCCATATAAGCCTTACGCACAAGGCTGTGGAAATGATGCACCGCGTGTTCGCTTAAACCTGAGCCATCAGGATCAACCATATAGCGGCCTTGTTGATAGGCGGGGGTCTGCATGCCTCGTTGCACGCTTTCCACAAGGCCAATATCTTCCGGTTGCAGAATATCATCGATAAACTTAATCGCTTCGATTTCTTCCGGGATTGGCGTGTCGTCTTCAAAGAAGAAGTCAAATTCTTCATAGGTTTCTTCAGGGCCAACGGGCATGAAGCGCCAAATCATAAAATTGCCTCGGCCGGGGTAACGCATCAAGGTGGTGTTCGGCCATAAGAACCACACGGCGTGATCGGTCACGCTAGCGCTATCGGTGCTATAGGCTTTGTTATCGGCGCGGCCGGCTTTCGCCATATGGCTGGAATAAATGCCATGGGTGGTCACTTTATAAGTGTCCATTTCAATCAAGGTGCAGAAATCACGATGCGCAACTGGGCAGTGGTAACATTCCAGAAAATTATCGACCACGGATTTCCAATTGGCTTTGATCGTATAGGTCAGGCGATGGGCAAAGGTTAATTTTCCCAAATCAGGCGCGTAGGTCATCACTTCCTTTGCTAGATCGCCCGATTGCTCCGCCAAAGACGCGGCTTTTGGGTCAAGATTAACAAAGACCATATGACAGAAGGTTTCGATCTGCACTTGATCGAGGCAGAAATCCTCTTTGTGGAAATTATCGATGAATTGCGATTGCCTCGCTTCGAGGAACTGGCCATCCAAATCATAAGACCAAGAATGATAGGGGCAAATCACCCGTTTGGTTTTGCCCGCCCCGCTCAGCAATTCATGGCCGCGGTGCTTGCAGACGTTATAAAAAGCGCGCAAGACGCCTTCACGGTCACGGATCGCCACGATGCTTTGACCTTGAATATGGGTTGTCACGTAACTGCCATTTTCGCGCAAAGATTCTTCATGGCAAAGAAATTGCCAAGATTTATGGAAGATTTCACGCTGATCGACCTTCAGCCAATGGGGATCGATATAAGCGTTTTTATGCATCGACAATGATTTGGCGGGATCATCATGCCATCCTTTGAACAGGCCAGATGCGGGATGTGGAGGCTGACTTAATTTCATATCTTCCATTATAGTCTCGTCTTTGGTTGATGATTTTGACTTAAACCTTGAACAAAACCGGTCTCTTGAAGGATGCCTCAATTTGTTTTTTGATGTCCATTCATTTTTTAGATGATCAATTTTTAGACTTCGAGGCTTGCCAATCGGCAAAATCTTGGTGAAGATAAAAATCAAATAAAGAAAACTTGGGAGAGATTTATGAATAAATTTTTCAAGGCTACTTTAGGGGTGATTGGCGCGACCGTCATTTCAACCTCTGGTGCGTCCGCCTTAGACATGGGCGCTTCAGGCGAAACCATCAAATTGGCCGTCAATGAATGGACCGGCCAGCATCTGACCACGCATGTCGCAGGCGCCATTTTGGAACGTGCTGGCTATAAAGTAGAATTGGTAACCGCTGGTTTTGGGCCTCAATTCATTGCTATGGCAGAGGGAGATCTTCACGCCGCTCTTGAAGTTTGGTCGTCAAACGTGCCGGGTCAATTCACCGAAGCTGAAGCCGCCGGCAAGGTGGTCGATATTGGCGCCCTTGGCTTAGCCGCACGCGAAGGGGTGCTTTATCCTGTTCATATGAAAGAACTTTGCCCCGGTCTGCCCGATTGGGAAGCGTTGAACGCTTGCGCCGATAAATTCGCATCGGTTGAAACCTTGCCAAACGGCCGTTTGCTGGACTATCCCGCCGATTGGGGTTCGCCCGGCAAAGACCGTTTCGAAGCCATGGGGATGAGTTTCACCGCCGTGCCTGCGGGGTCTGAAGGGGCACTGATCACGGAATTGGAAGCCTCCATTGCCAAGAAATCACCGCTGCTGATGACTTTCTGGCAGCCGCATTGGGCTTTGTCCGAATATGAAACTGAGTGGGTGGCTTTGCCCGCCGGCACCGACGAATGCTACAATGACGCGTCTTGGGGCGTGAATAAAAACGCCACCGGCGACTGTGACTTCAGCCCAACCCGCATCTTTAAGGTGACTTGGTCAGGCATGAGCGACAAATGGCCTTTGGCGGCTGAACTCTTGAAAATGTATGAGTTGGACGCTGGTGATCAGCAAAACATGATGGCGGCGGTTGATAGCCGTGGCGAAGACATCAAAAAAGTGGTTGCCGCTTTTGTTGAAAGCAAGGCTGGCGAAATTGACGCCATGATTGCTAAAGCAAAAGCCATGTAATCATAAAGGAATGATTGTTGGGGCGGTTTTAGGGCTGCCCCAACGGCTTTTTTGTTATGCCATCTTCATCCGATACCAGCCCGCGTGCATCATCCAGAACATCTAAACTGGCCAAAACCTATAAATTGGAATGCCGGTCGCTCTGGAAAATTTTTGGCGAAGACGCCGAGGCTGCCGCGCAAAAAATTGACCCGAACAACACAGATCATGACCGTATCATTAACGATGTTCATGATCACGGAGGAATTGTTGGGGCGAGCGATGTGAATTTTACCGTTGCCCCCGGCGAGTTGTTCGTCATCATGGGCTTGTCGGGGTCTGGAAAATCCACCGTGCTTCGAAGCATTGCGCAATTGCACCGCCCGAGCATAGGTCAAGTCTTTCTTGATGGCGAAGACCTCACCGCTATGTCCGAAGCCGAATTGATGGAAATTCGCCGCCGAAAAATAGGCATGGTGTTTCAAAATTTCGGATTGGTGCCGCATTTTACGGCGCTTCAAAATATTGCCTTCCCCCTCAAGATGCGCGGGGAAGCCGCCGCGTCACGCCACCAAAAAGCCGAAGAGATGCTTAAATTGGTAGGCTTAGAGGGGCGAGGGGATGCTTACCCCCATGAATTATCGGGCGGTCAACAACAGCGGGTCGGCATCGCGCGATCGCTCGCAGTTGATCCTGAAGTCTGGCTTTTGGATGAGCCGTTCAGCGCGTTGGATCCGTTGATCCGGCGGCAGTTGCAAGATGAATTGCTCGAATTGCAATCGCGGCTGAAGAAATCCATCGTCTTCATCACCCATGATTTTGCCGAAGCGGTCAAACTGGCCGATACCATCGCCATTATGCGTGACGGTAAGATCATCCAAAAAGGCACAGCGGCTGAATTATTGCTCCATCCCGTCGATGATTATGTCCGCGCTTTTGTGGAAGATGTGCCAAGGCTGCAAGTCCTGACCTTGGCTGATATCATGACGCCTGCCACAAGAAAGCCCAGCAAAGCCTTGAAAATGGCGGCGTCAACACCGCTTGAAACGGCCATGCTGGCTTTGACGGGAGGCGAGGATACGATTGCCGTGATGGCGGATGATCGCCTCTTGGGCAAAGTCAGCCGCCAAGATATCATTAACGCGGTTGAAATGGTTTCGTGATTAGGAGGGAACATCCTTTGCCTATGCACATATCCCAAAAACTGATGGCCATGATGGTGATGATGATGGCGACGGCGATGGTCGTCTGGCCGGAGATGCTGTCCTATTTTGTGGCGGCGCCTTTGGCCGCGTCCAGTTTTATGGCCGATGCCATCAACGCCGGGATCAAATCTTTTCTTGAAGTGTTTAAGCCTGGCTTGCGGGTGATCGCAGGCGGGGTGGATTTTGGCGTGCGTGGTTTGCAATCCATTCTTCACACCATGCCGTGGATCATGTTGGTGGCGCTGGTGACCTTAATCGGCCTTCGGGTGAAATCCTTGACCTTGGCGGTTTTCTGCGGGGTTTCGGTTTTATACATGGCGCTTTCGGGGCATTGGATCAAATCGATGAACACGCTGGCGATGGTCGGATTATCGGTGCCGCTCGCCCTGCTTTTGGGCTTTGGTCTCGGTGTTTTAGGGGCAAAATCCCGCCGCGCCCATAGCGTGCTGATGCCGGCGTTGGATTTGATGCAGACGATCCCTACCTTTGCGTATTTGGCGCCATTGGTGGTGCTTTTCGGCTTTGGCCCTGTTCCCGGGGTGCTGGCCTCGATGATTTACGCGGCGCCGCCGATTACCCGCAACGTGATCTTAGGGCTCAGGCAAGTGCCTCAAGACCTCCATGAAGTGGCCAGCATTTCCGGCGCCTCGCCATGGCAACGGTTTGTTGAAATTGAAATGCCCCATGCCAAACAGCAGATGCTGGTTGGGGTAAACCAAACGGTATTGGCCAGCCTGTCGATGGTGATTATCGCGGCGGTGATCGGCGGCTTTGACGATATCGGCCGCGAAGTGCTGGTCGCCACCAATAAAGGCTCGGCTCGCTTCGGGCAAGCCCTAGGGGCAGGGGTTGTGATTGTCCTCTTGGCGGTGGTGATTGATCGCCTTACACGCGCGGCGTCAGAAATGAAAACCGTGGGGCAAGACTCACCCAACCACCATCGTTCATGGTGGTGGGATGGGATGATTTTTGCGGCGATCTCGATGATTGGCTTTGTTTTTGCCGATGCGCTGGATCAATTGACCGTGGTAACGGCCAGCGGCATCCGTGAAATTGAAGCGCAAATCAATCAAAGTTTGAATCAATTCATCAGTCATTATGGCATGGTGCTGGATCAGATCAAAAACAACGCTTTAGTTTATATTCTGTTGCCGATGCGGATTGGTTTGGCAAAAGCGGTTCTGCCCTTCACTTGGGGCGTGTCTTTCCCGCCTTTCTTTCAGAATCTCTATATTCTGGTCGTTTTGATCGCGGCGTTTGGTTTCGTCTTAAAGCGCCGGTTTACCCTTGGCTTTTTAATTCTTGGTCTGGGTTTGGTGGCGTTTCGCGGCTTCACCTATCTGCCGTGGTGGTTGGTGGTGATGAGCGTTGGCTATATTTCATGGCGCACCGCCGGGGCTAAATTTGCCGCTGTGGCCATTGCCATGATGCTGACAATTACTTGGGCGGGGCATTGGCAGGATGCCATGTATTCGGTTTATCTTTGCACGGCGTCTGTTTTGGTGTGCTTGGTGATCGGATGCCCTCTTGGGATTTGGGCGGCGAAATCAGATCGCGTGTCGAATGTGCTGAGGCCGATCAACGATACGCTGCAATCCATTCCGCTTTACATCTTCTTGATCCCGGCGGTGGCGTTGTTCCAGATCAATGAATTTTCCGCGCTGGTGGCGATTGTGCTTTACGCGATTGTACCGTTGATCCGATACACTGAACATGGCCTGCGTCATGTGCCGCAGACTTTGATTG
>CAJXME010000070.1 GCA_913056245.1 uncultured Alphaproteobacteria bacterium
TAGAAGAAAAGTGTCTTTTCGCTCCCCACATAGCTTTTGGTACAAGCCGATAGGGGTCTCTATGCCGTTGAAGAGCCTCTTAACCACAGGGATGACGTTGTATTGAGAGGCTAGCTTTGCTACCTGGGCGAGTTGAATCAATTCTCCTCCTCGAAGCAGGAGGGCGTGCCCCTGTGGCAGGTAGGCCCCTCGGGATGAACAGACACAAGCAGAGCATCGCTGTCGCAGTCCGCCTTGATGTCGACAACATGCAAGTAATTGCCGCTTGTCCCTCCCTTCAGCCAACGTTGATTGCGCGATCTCGAAAAGAACACCATCCTGCCGTTTGCGAGAGTTTCGTTCAGAGTTTCTTCATTTGCGTAACCAAGCATCAGAACATCCTTGGTGCGCTCATCCTGGATGATTACCGGGATGAGACCTTGGGGGTCGTAGGTCAGTGAGGCAGGGTCGATCACAACCTCACCTCCACGTCCGCATCCGAAAGGGCTGTCTTTACCTCTGCAATACTAAGTTCGCTCTGGTGGAAGACGCTGGCGGCCAGCACAGCGTCGGCTCCAGCCTTAGCCGCTTCAATGGCGCTTTCGGCAATTTCTTTTGGCGTGACGGGAACCAAATCAGACTTGCTGGTGGTGTCGCCCGCGCCCGTGACCGCGCAAGTGATAAAAATCTCAGTATTCATCGCTTCATCCTCTTCTGAATATCAGATGATCATGACTAAGATTTTAGAAAAGGGAAATATATTTCTTATCGTTTTGACGTTTAAGAACGATAGCGATCAAGGATATGCCGACTGACGGGTGGGATGGTCTCACCGCCCGTGCCGTCATCCATATAAGCCTCATACTGGCGGGCGATGACTTTGCCCAATTCCACCCCGGGCTGATCAAAACTATTGAGGTTCAAAAGCCAGCCTGATACCGCGGTGATATGCTCATAATAGGCCAGCACCCGCCCCAGCGCGAAAGGCGTGGTGTCTTCCCAAGTCACCACCGTCGACGGGCGGCCGCCAGTAAAGCCTCGCTTCGCATCCCCCATGGCCAAGCAATCGGCCTGCGCCATCATTTGAGCGATTAAATCGCGATGACGATGGCGGGTTTTTGCGCTGACCTCACCGGTCAAAGAAATCGGCTCAAGCGGCGCGAGAAAATCAACCGGCACGATATCTTGCGACTGGTGGATCATCTGAAAAAAGGAATGCTGAACATTGCTGCCTGCTTCGCCAAAGACAATCGGCGAGGTGCCAAGCGGTTGCGGCTTGCCCTCAGCGGTCACGGCTTTGCCGTTGGATTCCATCTCCAATTGCTGAAGCCATGACGGCAATAGATTGAGCCGCTGATCATAAGGGATCACCGCTAACCCGCTGCGCCCCAGAAAAGCGCGATTCCAAACACGGATCAATCCAGCGAGGATCGGCATATTTTCAGCCACAGGCGCTTGGGCAAAATGATCATCCATTTGACTGGCGCCAGCGATCATCGCCGTGAACATTTCTTCGCCAATCGCCACCATGATCGGCAAGCCCACCGCTGCCCAGAGCGAGAATCGCCCGCCAATCGCTTCATCCATGGCAAGGATCAAATCACCATCAACCCCGCGATCTTTGGCGACATCCGGGCGTGAGGTCACGGCGATCACGCGGCCATGAGGCGAGACGCCATTGGCGTTGAACCAATCTTCCGCCGCCGCCAAATTGCTCAAGGTTTCTTTGGTGGTGAAGGTTTTGGAAATAGCAATCACCGCCGTCGTGACGGGGTTAAGCCCAGCCAAGAGATCATCGAGATGCGACGGGTCGATATTGCTGACAAAATGAACATCAGGCCCTTGATGAAAAGGCGCCAAAGCCTCAACCGCCATCTTCGGCCCAAGGTATGAACCGCCGATACCAATCGCCACCACATCTTCAACCCCTAGGCTGAGGATGGTTTCCGTCATCGCGGCCATGGTGGCGATATTATCTTGCGCCATGCTCATATCAGGATTGCGCAAATGCGCGTGTAAGGCGGGGCGATTTTCGCTGGCATTAACAATTTCACCCGCCAGCATCGCATCGCGTTTTGGCAGAATGCTTTGCCCCCAATCCAGCAAGGCTTGCCATTCTTCAAGATCAACGGATTGGCGGGAGAAATCCACCCGCATATCATCGAGCGTCACCACCATCCCCGCTGGCGGCGAGGCAGCCTGCAACCGTGCCGTAAGTGTAGCCGCGAAAACCTGCTTTTTAGTAGCAAGTTTCTGGAGGTGATCAATCATTGCGCGCTGTTCTGTCATCGTTGTTCCGTTGTCATGGCGGCACTATAGCCTTAACCCGATGGGCTTTTCAATCTTGAAGCATTGCGGCGCAACAAAAGCGGCGGTTTTTGTTGATCCGCCCTCATGATTGCAACCCTTGCTTGTTTCGTCCAAGATACGGCATGACGAAAGCAACGGTCTTATTCATTGCCCACGCCCCCTCGCCCAATACCTTGGCTTTGCGAGACGCCGCTTGCGTGTCCATCACCCGCGACAGCGACGTGCGCCTGATCACCAAATCCCCCTTTGATTGCACCCATGAAGACGCGCTGGCCGCCGATGGAATCATCATTGGCACAACGGAAAATATCGGCGCCATGGCGGGCGCCACCAAAGATTTCTTTGACCGCAGTTACAACCAACTGCTCGATGTCACCGCGGGCAAACCCGTGGCGGTTTATATCCGTGCCGGGCTTGATGGCACCGGCACGAAATTAGGGGTCAGCGCCATCATCACTGGCTTGCGCTGGCGGCTAGTGGCTGACCCCTTGATCTTGAAAGGCGAATGGCAGGACGACTTCACCGATGCCGCCGCCGAACTGGCCTTGACCCTCGCCGCTGGGGTTGAACTGGGGCTATATTAATTTTGTTTGCTTGGACACGCCTGCCGTCTATATAGAAAAGATGATTGCGACCTTTCTTTCCCGCGCTTATGGCCATGCCCCATTGATGCTTTGCCTCGCCACCCTAGGCTGGGGCGGCAATACGATTGCCAGCCGTCTTGCGGTTGGGGAAGTCTCACCGATGATGCTGATTTTTCTGCGCTGGGGTGTTGTTGTTGCCATCATCCTTACCCTTTACCGCAAAGAGATGCTCGAAACCCTGCCCATCATGCGCAAACGATGGCTTTGGGTGGCGTTGATGGGCGGTTTGGGGCTGAGCATGTTTAACAGCCTTTTTTATATCGCTGGTCATTACACCACGGCGGTCAATCTCGGCATTATTCAAAGCACCATGCCCGCCTTGATCCTGATGGGGTCGTTTCTGGTTTTTAAGACGCGCATCAATTTGCGCCAATGTGTGGGGCTATTGATTGCGTTATTGGGTGTTGTCGCAGTGATTTCGCAAGGCTCGTGGCAAAAACTTGCCGTCTTGACCTTCAATATGGGGGATGTGCTGATGCTCATCGCCTGTTTGTTTTATTCTGGTTATACGCTGGGGTTAAGAGGCCGCCCCAATGTTAGCAGCATGGTGATGATGGGATTTTTCGCTATTTTCGCTTGGCTCGCCACCATTCCGATGTTGGCGATCGAAGCCTATACCACAGGCATCATTTTCCCAGGCGTGAACGGATGGCTGATCATCGCCTATGTCGCGATCATGCCATCCTTTCTCTCGCAAGTATTCTTTATGCGGGGTGTCGACCTGATTGGTCCGGGCGCCGCCGGGCTTTATACGAATATGGTGCCCGTATTTGCGGCTATTTTGGCGGTATTATCGCTCAATGAAAGTTTTCATCTCTTTCATCTGACCGCGCTCATTTTAGTCTTTGCCGGCATCTATCTCTTTGAGATCAAGAAATAGACACCGAGATAATCCTAGATTTATTCAACCGGCTTAAGGTTCATCGCGCAATCTTTGCCGTTTTTAGCCGGCAGCAATTCATATTCGAGATGCTGGCCTTCCACCAGTTCTTTCATCCCAGCTTCTTGAACCGCTGTGATATGCACAAAAGCATCAGAGCCACCTTCATCAGGCTCAATAAACCCAAAACCCTTAGTTACGTTGAACCATTTGACTTTGCCAGTAGACATAATTTCGTCCTCATTATATTGAAAAACAACAGTTTTTCTATTCGGTTGTTGGATAGCCGATATTCTGGCCGGTCAACAGATTGATGTGGTAATGGTAGATATGGTCTTATTGGCTAGTCTGGCAAGGCCTTTTATTGATCTTTTCTATTTTTTTGGTGTCAGCGCCTTAATCAGAATAGACACATCACGTTCTTGCCAGCCCCGTTCTTGAACATCCGCCAATTGTTTGGCCACCAAATCAAGCCCCGGCATATTAAGCCCCTTAGCCTTGGCGGCCATTGTTGCGATGCCCGCGTCTTTATCCAGCAATTGCGATTTCATCAAGGGCGTGAAATCATCATCGATCATTTTCGGCGCGAGCAATTCGAGCATCCGGCTATTGGCAAAACCTGACGACATGACATCCATCACCGCCCGTTGATCCGCCCCATAAGCCGCGGCAAATTGCATGGCTTCCGCCACGCCTTGAATGGTGATGACTTGAGCAATTTGATTGCAAAGTTTGGTGATCTGGCCGCTGCCGGACGGCCCCATATGCAATTGCGTTTTGGTGTAGCAGGCCAAAATAGGCAAGGCGCGCGCCACCGCGTGATCATCACCGCCCATCATCGTCGCCAAAGTCGCGGCTTCGGCGCCAATCGAACCGCCGGTGACCGGCGCATCAATAAAATCAACGCCATGCTGAGCCAGCTGATTATGGACAGCAATAGCGGTATCAGGGTCAATGGTCGAATGATCCATCACCAAAAGCCCTTCACGAGCGCCATGAACAACCGCGTCATCGCGCTCCAACAAGACGTCACGCACATCTTGGCCGGCCATGACATTGACCAGCACAACATCGACTTGAGCCGCCAATTCCGCCGGACTCGACGCCGCTTTAGCGCCTTGTTCCATCAATGGCTTCAATTCTTGATCAAAAGCCTCCCGCCGACGGGCGTAAAGCACCAAATCATGGTCATGGGCTTGCAGATGCGATGCGATCGGACGTCCCATAGCCCCTAATCCAATGCAGCCAATGATCGGTTTTGGTGATTTTTTTGCCTCTGCCATGGTCAGCCTCTTTCTCTTTGGCTTTGAAGTATAAAACGTCTTTGGCCAAGTTCTATGAAAATTTAATAAATTGAGTTGAAATCTCTTAAAAAGGAATTAATTCATTTTTTGCAGAGCAAGGATCATCCCCCTTTCTTGCTCTGCGTCCCTTCCAGAGCAACGTCAACACTTATGGGATAAAAAATATTCCAAAATGGAAATTTGAGTGTTGTTTATCGTTTCTGACGACTTTAGATTAAAACCATTAATAATATCCACATAAAGAATAGTTTCCCCATGCGCGCAGCCGATTTGCTTATAAAAGCCATTATTTCTAGTGGTACCGATACGGTGTTCAGTCTTTCGGGCAACCAGATCATGTCGGTTTATGACGCCGCGATTGATCAGCCGATCAATCTGGTGCATACGCGCCATGAAGCGGGAGCGGTTTACATGGCCGATGGCTATGCCCGCGCCTCAGGCAAAACTGGTATAGCGCTTGTCACCGCGGCGCCGGGCTTCACCAATGCCATCAGCCCTTTATATGCTATTTCCGCAACCGAAACCCCGCTGGTCTTGCTTTCAGGCGATAGCCCCGTGAGCAAAGACAAATTGATGCCGTTTCAAAAAATAGATCAGCAAGAAGTCGCGCGGCCTTTGGTGAAAGAAACATGGCGCCTTTCGCATCCTGATCGGATTGGTCATGACCTTGCCAGCGCGATCGCCTTGGCGCAATCAGGTCGGCCGGGCCCAGTGCATCTTTCTTTGCCTGAAGATATTTTGACCGCCACGGTTGAAGAAAGCCAAGACGTGACGCCAGATCAATTCACCCTCGAAGCGGTTTCGCTTGGCAGTGCGGATTTGCCTTCGGTTTTAAGCATCATTGATCGCGCCGAATTCCCGCTGATTATCACCGGCCCATCCTTGCATCCAAGCCGCGCGCCCGGCGTTGCTGAAAAACTGATGAAAGCCCTTAATATTCCGGTGATTTGCATGCAAAGCCCCCGCGGTCTCAATGATCCGGCCATGGGCAAGATCAGAGAGGTTATCGCCGCTGCCGATAGCCTGATTCTGATTGATAAAGATGTCGATTTCACCTTGGCCTCTGGGGATTTAGACCATGTCCCCGCCAATAATGTCGTGCTAATTGCCAGCAACGCTGAAACGATCGCC
>CAJXME010000071.1 GCA_913056245.1 uncultured Alphaproteobacteria bacterium
TGGTGCTGGCGGAATGGATGGATAAAGGCAACGCGCCCATGGATTTATGGGATGTCGATATTCGCCGCATGCAGCCTTTTCAAGTCAATAAAAAATACCTCCATGATCGGGTCAGCGAAACGCTGGGCTTGCTTTATGCGGATCATTTCCCTTATCGGCAATTTGAAACCGGGCGCGATATCCGCCGCTCACCCTTGCATCACCGCCTTGACGAGGCTGGTGCGTGCTTTGGCGAGGTCAATGGCTGGGAGCGCGCCAATTGGTTTTTGCCCGAAGCCGAACGTAAAGCAGGCAAAACGCCGGCTTATGAATATTCGTGGAAGCGGCAAAACTGGTTTGACCATAACGCCGCTGAACATAAAGCGGTTCGCGAAAAAGTTGGGCTGTTTGATATGTCGAGTTTTGGCAAGATCATGGTTATGGGTCGAGACGCTGAAGCGGTCTTGCAACGTGTGGCGGGCAATGACGTGGCGGTGGAGAATGGTAAAATCGTTTACACCCAATTCCTCAACAGCCATGGCGGCGTTGAGGCTGACGTCACCATCACGCGCTTGGATTCCGATCGCTTCATTGTGGTCACGCCAGCGGCGACCATTCGAAGAGATATCAATTGGATCGAACGTCATATCCCCGATGATGCGTATTGTTCGGTGATGGATGTCACGGCGATGGAAAGCGTCATGGTGGTGATGGGGCCGGAATCCCGTGATTTCCTTCAGCCTTTAATCCCTCAAAGTCTGGCCAATGACGACTTCCCTTTCGGGACGATGCAAGAGATCGAAATTGGCTATGCCACCGCCCGCGCCCATCGCGTCACCTATGTGGGTGAATTGGGCTGGGAACTTTATGTTTCTGCGGATATGGCGGTGCATGTCTATGACGCTTTGATGAAGCGTGGCCATGATCACGCGATTGCCCATTGCGGGTTGCATACGCTCGATTCCTGCCGCATTGAAAAAGCCTTCCGCCATTTTGGCCATGATATTTCAAGCGAAGATCATGTCCTGGAAGCTGGGCTTGGTTTTGCCGCGCGCATCGGCAAGCAATCGGGACGCTTTGGTGATTTCATTGGCCGCGATGCCGTGATGCGGAAAAAAGATGAAGGTCTGAACGCGCGTCTGATGCAGTTCAAATTAAAAGACCCTATGCCGCTTCTCTATCATAACGAAGCGATCATTCGTGATGGCGAGATCGTGGGGTATTTGACCTCTGGCAATTATGGCCACCATCTTGGTGGAGCGATTGGGCTGGGTTATGTGCCGTGCCGTGAAAAGGGCGAAGAGGCTTCCGCGCAACTTGCGTCCGATTATATGATCGATGTGGCGGGAGAGCGTGTGGCGGCTGAAGTCAGTTTCAAGCCCATGTATGATCCTGCCGCTGAACGCGTAAAGGCTTAGTTTTTCTCCCTAGTATTGGATTGGATTGGAGTGAAGTGATGATCAATAAATCCCCCCTGCCACGATCACGCCGCGCTGGCGGCCGTCAAGCGCGGAAGTCGCTTCGAGCCGCCCCATTGGCGGATGAATTGCGCCCTGTACGCCCCGGTCTTGAGGGCGGCCGCTATCAACCGCTCGATGATGCCGCCATGGCCGCGGTGGTGGATGCTGTCTATCAAATCCTTGAGGAAATTGGCCTTAGCCAAGCGCCGCAATCAGGGATTGATTATATGTGTTCCGTGGGCGCGATTGCCGGCGAAGATGGCCGCGTGCGCTTCCCCCGCCATGTGGTTAATGAAGCGCTGGAAAAAGCCGCGCGCACCATCACGCTTTATGGCCAATCGCCAGAATTTGATCTCGATCTCACGGGACGAAAGGTGCATTTCGGCACGGCTGGCGCGGCGGTGCATCTGGTTGATGTCGCGGGCAATAGTTACAAGGAAAGCGAATTAAAGGATATCTATGACGCCGCGCGGATTGTGGAAAAGATGGATAATATCCATTTCTTCCAACGCCCCATGGTGGCGCGTGATGTGCCTGATCCGCGTGATCTTGATATCAACACGGTCTATGCTTGCGTGGCGGGAACCCGCAAACATGTGGGGACAAGTTTCACGGAGGCTGAATTTGTGCCAGAAGCGATTGCCATGCTCCATAAGATTGCAGGCGGGGAAGAGGCTTGGCGGGCGCGGCCTTTTGTGTCCAACTCCAATTGTTTTGTGGTGCCGCCACTACGCTTTGCTACAGAATCGTGCTTGGTGATGGAAGAAGTCGTCAAAGGCGGCATGCCCGTCTTGTTGCTTTCCGCCGGCCAAGCGGGAGCCACAGCGCCAGCGTCGATCGCAGGGGCTGTGGCGCAAGCGGTCGCCGAAGTCTTGGCTGGGCTTGTCTATGTCAACGCTATGGTGCCGGGGCATCCGGCCATTTGCGGGACATGGCCTTTTGTCTCGGATTTGAGAACGGGCGCGATGTCCGGCGGCTCAGGTGAGCAAGGATTATTGACCGCTGCTTGCGCGCAAGTGCTTAATCATTTCGGTCTGCCTTCTGGAGCGGCTTCGGGCATGGCGGATGCGAAAATGCCCGATGCGCAATCCGGCTATGAAAAGGGCAGCACGGCGGTGATGGCGGGCTTGGCGGGGCTGAACATGGTTTACGAAAGCGCAGGCATGCACGCGTCTTTGCTGGGCTTTTGCCTTGAAAGCCTGATCATCGACAACGATATGCTGGGGCAGTGCATGCGCTGTGTTCGCGGGGTCGAGGTCAATGAGCAAACCCTATCGATTCAAGTGATGAAAGATGTCTGCATGGGCGGGCCGGGGCATTATCTGGGGCATGACGCGACGATTAATGTCATGCAGACCGAATATGTCTACCCTGCCGTGGCGGATCGCTCGTCGCCGAAAGAATGGGAAGAATTGGGCAAGCCCGTGCTGGTGGAACAAGCGGCTAAACGCAAGCAAGCCATCCTCGACGGATTTATCCCCGATCATATTAGCGCGGATGTCGATGCCTCAATCCGGCAATCGCATCATATCTTGTTATCCAAGGGGTAAGGTGATAGCGGAATGAATAAGGGCGGCTTAAGCCGCCCTTTTTTATTTCATCTTCTAAGAGTGTCTCAATGCCGTGCGCCGTAATAGAGCATAACGGTATGTTTGGCTTCGGCGAAGAAGAGCCAGCGCGAGACCATCACGCCAATGACATGGGTGATCGCGGCCAAGACCAGCATGGCGCTAGAGGCGGCGGCGGAATAAACCATCACCGCGGGCAGAATAATCGCTAAGGTGACGCTGAAGAGGCGCAGTTTTGCCGCGTGTTTGCGCGCCACCACAAAGCCCATTTCATGCTGAAGCCAGTTTTCTTCGGAATGCGGCGGCATCAGCATCCGCACTTCACCTAGATTTCCAAGGCCGGTTGCGCTTTCAGGGGTTGAGCCACTGCCCTCAGCGCCCGCTTGCTTGGTCCAAATCATCGTGACAATCGCCGTTGAGATCAAGCCCATCAACGCCGGTTGTGCCAAGAGCGATATCCCGCCATTGGCCAGCGCATCCAGTGCCGCCGCCAAAACAAGGCCGCCGGAGATCGCATAACCGACAAAGACGAAAGGCGTCAGGGGGTGATGCCACCGCGCCACGGTTTTGAGCGAAGCGTAAATCATCGCCGTCGACCAAATCGTCGCCAGCGAGAGCAGCGCCACAGCGATGCCAATCTTAAGATTGCCATGGCCTTCCGCGTATCCTTCGGCGGCAAAGCCCAACAGAATGATTGTTGTCAGCGCGGCGAGAACGCCTTCACGCGACAGCCATGATGACCGCCATTGCGTCATCGCCCGCCAAGCGCGTTCAGGGTGACCCAGATGAAGCGTTGACGATAAAACCCCAGCACCAATCAAGGCCAGAGCAACGCCGTTGTAAATCACCCACCATTGAGGGGTGGGCGCCATGATCAACCCCAGCCCAAGGATGGCGGCCAATCCAAAACCAAGACCAGAAAGCGTGGTAAAGACAATCAGTGAAAAAGCAGGACGCATATCAATAATCTCCTACAGCCGGTCAAGGGTTTTATCGAGCCATGACCAGAAGCCAGAAGGCTCATCGGTTTTGGCCAGAGCGACCAAATCAACCGATGTGTCGTCGTCAGCCGCTTGACGGCGCGGGCGTGGCGGCAAGTATTTATTCACCGGTTTGGTGTTCTGTTCCGGCATCAAGTCAAATCCGCCGCGTTCCGCCACCAATTTGCTGACGTCAGAATTGGGATCGCCGAGATCACCGAAATGACGGGCGCTGGTGGGGCAAGTTCGCACGCAAGCCGGGATTTGATCCTCTTCATCAAGGGTATCGTTATAGATGCGGTCGACGCAAAGGGTGCATTTCTTCATCACGCCTTCGGCAGGGTCCATCTCCCGCGCGCCATAAGGGCATGACCAGGCGCAAAGCCCGCACCCTATGCACCAATCTTCATTGACCAGCACAATGCCATCTTCGGCGCGTTTATAGGACGCTCCCGTGGGGCAAACAGGCACGCAAGGCGCGTCTTCGCAATGCAGGCAAGATTTCGGAAAATGAACCACCCGAGCCTCGGCGCCTTTGCCCGCTTCAAACGTATGCACACGGTTGAGCCAAGACCCTGAGGGATTGTCGCCATAGGCGTTCACATCCGATAAAGGCGCGCCATAGCCGGCGGTGTTCCATTCCTTGCAATTGACCACGCAAGCCTGACAGCCAACGCAAATATCGAGATCAATAACGAGACCAAGTTTTTTTTCTGAAGGGGCTGGCATATCGGTCATCGTGTGCCTCCTTTTTTCTCATCTTCAATGATCCGCAAGCCGTAACGAAGGGTTTGATCAGGTTTGCTGAGGCCGCCGGGGGATTGTTGCGGGGCAAAATCGGGGAAGACCACTTCAGGTTCATCGGCGCTGGCTTTTTCGATATTGACCTTCAAGTCATACCAAGCCGCTTGACCGGTGATGGGATCGGAATTCGCCCAGCGCAGGCCATCGCCTTTTGGCGGCAGAAGTTCATGGATCAAGTGATTGAGCAAAAAGCCTTTGCGGGATTCCGGCGCGTCTTCATCCAATTGCCAAGCGCCGCGGCGTTTGCCAATGGCGTTCCATGTCCAGACCGTGTTTGGATTAACGCCTTCCATCACCGCAACAGGCACGCGGATGCGGCCATGATGCGAGGTCACCCATGCCCAATCGCCATCGCTGAGGTCATGTTTTTCAGCCAATTCTGCTGAGATGAACAGAGGATTATGGCCGTGAATTTGACGCAGCCATGGGTTTTGCGATCCCCAAGAATGGTACATTGCCATCGGCCGCTGGGTCAGGGCAAAGATGGGGAAATCGTCATCCTTGGTGCGCTGATCTTCAAACGGCTGATACCATGATGGCAGGGGCGTGAAGCAGGTTTTGATTTGCTCGCGCAGATGATCCGGCGGCTGGATATCACCATGACCTTCGGCGGCCAGTTTGAATTTTTGCAAAACTTCGCTGTAAATCTGGAAGGTGTAGGGTTCGGGCTTGTCAAAGAAGCCCATCTCAACGGCGAAATTTTGATAGGCCATATTGGCGTGCTTATAATAAAGCGCGTCTTCGGGCAGGTGCTTTGACCAGAAGCCGCCATTTTCAATGTAGCGATTGATCTGATCGGGGTTAGGCTCACCGCGCCCAGCGTCATTGCCATTGCCGCGGAAACCGGAAAGCGGGCCAATGCCGGGCTTGCGCTGATGATTGACGATGTAATCCGCGTAATCTTTATATTTGGCGCTGCCATCGTCATTGGTCATGCCGGGCAAGCCCAGCCGAGCGCCCAAATCAAGCAAAACCGATTGGAAGCCGCGCACATCGCGATCAGGTTCAACCACCGGCCAGCGAATGGCATCCGCCACTGCTTCGGCTTCACAGATCGGGCGATCCAAAAGCGAAATGCAATCATGGCGTTCCAAATACGTGGTGTCCGGCAAGATCAAATCGGCAAAAGCCACCATTTCCGAAGAATAGGCATCGGAATAAATGATTTTAGGGATTTTATAATCGCCGGTCTCAGCGTCTTTATCGGTGAGCATTTCCATGACGCCGCGTGTGTTCATCGAGGAATTCCACGCCATATTCGCCATATACATGAACAGGACATCCACGGGGTAAGGATCACCGGCATGGGCGTTTGAGATCACCATATGCATCAGCCCATGGGCGGACATCGGCGCGTCCCAAGAATAGGCTTTATCGATGCGGGTGGGGTTGCCTTTGTCATCCACCAGCAGGTCTTCCGGCCCCATCAAATAGCCAAGCGGCGCCCCCGC
>CAJXME010000072.1 GCA_913056245.1 uncultured Alphaproteobacteria bacterium
GCCCGGTAAATTGGCGGATTGTCAGGAAAAAGACCCCGCCAAATCGGAAATCTTCTTGGTGGAGGGTGATTCGGCTGGCGGTTCGGCCAAGCAAGGGCGCGACCGTGCCAATCAAGCCATCTTGCCGTTGCGCGGTAAAATCCTCAATGTCGAACGCGCGCGGGTGGATAAAATGCTCTCCTCAGCGGAACTTGGCACCTTGATCACCGCCATTGGCGCAGGGGTCGGCAATGCGGATATCGACCCTGAAAAGGCGCGGTATCATCGCATCGTTATCATGACCGATGCGGATGTTGACGGCAGTCATATTCGGACGCTGTTGCTGACCTTTTTCTTCCGTCATATGAAGCCGCTGATTGAAAAAGGCTATCTTTACATTGCCCAGCCGCCGCTCTTCCGCGCCAAGCGTGGGTCGTCTGAAGTCTATCTCAAAGATCAACGCGCCTTGGATGTCTATTTGCAGGAAGCGGGGCTGAAAGACGCGATCTTAACCGCCGCCGATGGCAGTCAAGTCACAGGGCATGACCTGTCGCAATTGGTGACCGACGCGGGCGCAGCGATGCGCTGCATCAATTCCTTAGCGCGAAGCGTTGGTTCGGTTGCGGTGGTGGAACAAGCCTCGATCGCAGGCTTGCTTAACCCCGAAGCCATTGGCAATGCGGAAGCCGCCGAATATCTCGCCCACCGCCTTGAAAGTTTGAGCGATCCGCTTGAGCGCGGCTGGCAAGGCGTCATGGTGGATGGCGGCGACGATGGGAATCAAGTGATGGAAATCTCTCGCACCCTGCGCGGCGTCACTGAACGCTATCAATTGTCGCGGCGGATTCTAGCCACGGAAGAAGCGCGGCGGCTTGATGAAATGGCGCCGATGCTGCAAGAACATTTTGCCCGTCCGCCTCGATTGGTCACCAATCAGCAAGACACCATCATTCATGGCCCGGTGGGGTTGGTGGAAACGGTCTTTGCCTATGGTCGCAAAGGGGCGCAAGTGGCGCGCTATAAAGGGCTTGGGGAAATGAACCCAGAACAGCTCTGGGAAACGACGCTCGACCCCAATCAGCGCACCTTGCTGCAAGTGCGGATTGATCACGAAGAAGACGCCGAAGAAGCCTTTTCTACCCTGATGGGGGAAGCGGTGGAAGAACGCCGCAATTTCATCCAGACCAATGCCCTTAAGGTTGCCAATCTCGATGTCTAAAGGGCGAGCGGGGCAACACCTCCTCGCGGCATTAACGGGGAGGCTTGGTTAAATGCCCGATCGCGCCTTTGCCCAGATGAACAGCACCAAATTGGTCAGCAACGCGGTGTTGGAAAACATCCGCTGGATGGCGTTATTTGGCCAAGCCTTGGCGATCCTCACGGTGCAATACGGCCTTGGTTTTGATTTGCCGCTATGGCCCTGCCTTGGGGTGATTGGCGCCTCGGCGGCGGTGGGGATCATTCAGAAAATCGCCGCGCAACGCGCCGATAATCTCAGCGTCAATACCGTTTTTGGCTTGCTGGTTTTTGACAGCGTGCAATTGGCGGTGCTGGTCTATTGGACCGGCGGGCTGATCAATCCTTTTGCGATCATGTTTTTAGCGCCGGTGACGGTATCCGCCACGGTCTTGCCGCCGCGCCATACAATAGGTTTGGTGGCGGTGGTGGTGGCGATGGCCAGCATCTTAACCGTCTTTCATCAGCCCCTGCCTTGGGATGAGGCCATGCCTGATCTGCCTCAACTCTATATCACAGGGCTTTGGGTGGCGCTGGTGTTGACGACGATTTTTATCGCGCTTTACGCGGGCATGATCTCGCGTCAATCACGGAATCTCGCGCGCGGTTTAACCGAAGCTCGGCTCATCATGGCACAGGAACAACAGATGGTGGCGCTCGGCAGTTTGGCGACGGCGGCGGCGCATAAATTAGGCTCGCCCTTGAACACCATCACCTTGATCGCCCATGAATTAAGCCATCTTGATCCCAAGAAGGATTACGCGGCGATCACCGAAGACCTCACCTTGCTGAAAGCCGAAACCGAACGATGCCGGCAAATTCTGGCAGAACTCAATCAAGACGCCATCAGTTTGGGCGAAGAAACCGACGACCCCATGCCCATCACGGCCTTGGTGTCGAGTCTGGTGGATAATCGCTTTGAAGACATTCGATCGCAAATTTCCATCACCGGTGAAGCCTTGGATGACAGCAAAGAGCCGATGGTCATTTGGCGTCCCGATTTGCTCCATTCGCTCGAAACCTTGGTGGATAACGCGGGCCAATTCACCCGCGATGAGGTGCGGATTGCGATCACCTGGGATGCCAAAACACTCACCATTCAAATCGATGATGATGGCCCGGGGTTTCAATCGTCGATCCTCTCACGATTGGGTGAGCCGTATAACAGCAGCCGCGCTGGTTCCGAAGGGCATATGGGGCTGGGTGTTTTTATCGCTAAAACCATGGTGGAAAATCTTGGCGGCCGGGTTCAATTGGTCAACCGTAAAGGTGGTGGCGGCGCTCGGGTGACGGTGAGTTATCCACGCCATGCGATCGATAGCGCTGGCACCCGAGGCAACCGATCGCCTTAATCAATCCGCGCTCAAGCATTGCGTCTTTTGGATTTCATTCTATATACTGAGTTAAGACCGATATTTAGAATGGGATGGCCATGACCGCTGAAACCATGACTTTGCTGATTGTTGACGACGACGCGCCTTTGCGTGGGCGTTTGGCGCGGGTGATGGAACGGCGTGGTTTTACGGTCTATGACGCTGAAGGGGTGGAAGCCGCCAATCGCATCATTGATCAACAACGCCTCAGCCACGCGGTTCTCGATATGAAACTCGAAGATGGCAACGGCCTTGAGATCGTATCGTCTTTGCATGAAAAACAGCCGCAATGCCGCATCGTCATGCTCACCGGCTTTGGCAATATCGCAACCGCCGTGGCGGCGGTGAAAGCTGGCGCGGTGGATTACTTGCCGAAACCTGCTGATCCTGACGCCATCGCGGCAACATTGCTTCAGCAAGGCGACAGCATCCCACCCCCTCCAGAAGACCCCATGTCAGCGGATCGCGTCCGTTGGGAGCATATCCAACGCGTCTATGAACAATGCGGGCGCAATGTTTCTGAAACCGCGCGGCGGCTGAAATTACACCGCCGAACCTTGCAAAGAATTCTTGCAAAGCATGCACCAAGGCCTTAGGACAGGTTTACTCCTGTTTTATAGAAGCCGAAATCATGAAGAAAAAGTCCTGGCATAAAGACACGCTCGCCGTTCGTGGCGGCCTTGACCGTTCGTCGCATCAAGAAACATCAGAAGCGCTTTATTTGAATTCCGGCTATGTCTATGACAGCGCCGAAGATGCCGCCGCGGCCTTTGCGGGTGATCTCGATCGCTATGTCTATTCGCGTTACGGCAACCCCACGGTGGCGATGTTGCAAAAACGTCTCGCCGCGCTTGAGGGGGCGGAATCCTGTCTCGCCATGGGAACAGGCATGGCGGCGATGTTTATGGCGGTGGCCAGTCAGTTGAAAGCCGGTGATCGGATTGTCGCGAGTCGCGCGCTTTTTGGCGCATGCTATGCGGTGATCGATCAGATTTTACCGAAATGGGGGATCGAGCGCGTGTTTGTCGATGGCACGGATTTATCGGCATGGCAGGCGGCTTTATCAACGCCAACGCAGATGGTTTTCATGGAAACCCCATCCAACCCTATGCTGGATGTGGTGGATTTGAAGGCGGTGGCGGCCTTAGCGCATGACGCGGGCGCGCTGGTGGTGGTGGATAATGTCTTCGCCACGCAAACTGGGCAATCCCCCCTAGAATTAGGCGCTGATCTAGTGATGTATTCCTTGACCAAGCATCATGATGGCCATGGCCGCATCATGGCGGGGGCTCTGCTCGGTTCAAAAGACTTAATCGAAGGGCAGATGCTGAAATTTTATCGCCAAACCGGCCCATCGATCAGCAGTTTCAACGCTTGGCTCATTTTGAAATCGCTGGATAGCATGGCGCTTCGGATTGACCGTCAGGTGGAAAACGCCATGGCGATTGCTAAGGCTTTGGCCGATCACCCGAAGATTGATCTGGTGCGTTACCCTCATCACCCCAGCCACCCGCAATATGATTTGGCGAAAGCGCAAATGCGCCATGGCGGCACGATCGTGAGTTTCAGCGTCAAAGGCGGCAAGAACGCGGCCTTTACCACCCTCAATCATCTTGAATTGATCGACATCTCAAATAATTTGGGGGATTCAAAATCCTTGGCGTGTCACCCGGCGACCACCACCCATTCGTCGCAAACCCAAGAGGAACGTGATGCCATGGGCATTGGCGATGGCGTGATCCGCTTGTCGGTTGGGCTTGAATACGCGGGCGATTTGATCGATGACCTCAACACAGCGCTGGCGGCGGTGTAAATGATCGGCCTTGATCTTTCGGCGCTGTTGGCGCTGGCGGCGGCGTTGAGCTGGACCCTTGCGGGGATATTTGGCCATCAGCCGGCGCGTGATTTGGGTTCCATTCAATTCAACCGCCTCCGAATGGTGGTCAGCATGAGCTTTCTGCTGGCCTATTGCTTGATCTTTGGCAAAACCTTCTCCCTGAACCACGCCGATTTATGGCTGATCTTTTTCAGCGGATTGATTGGCGCTGCGGGGGGCGATTATTTTCTCTTCAAAACCATGCAGCGCATGGGGCCAAGACGCACGGGCATTCTTTTTGCCGCCAACGCGCCGATAGCCGCTATGCTGGGCTGGGTGTTTCTGGGCGAAGTCATCAGTCCAAAAATGATGCTGGCCATCGCCCTTGGTTTTACAGGGATTGTGCTGGCGGTGATTTACGGCAAGCGCCGTGATCTTGTCCATACATGGGAAGACATCACCCCGCCGCTTTGGATTGGGATTGGGTTTGGACTGCTCGCGGCGCTGGGGCAAGCGATTGGCGTCATGCTCATGCGACCGGTGATGGCGGGCGGGATGGACCCCGCGGTGGCGGGGCTGTTTCGAGTGATGGTGGCGGTGGTGGTGTTTTGGATGATCCTGCCCGTGCAATCTTGGGCGGGGCAATGGCCAAAGAAGTTTTGGCCTGATCGCTATTTATGGCTTCATATTCTGGGCAATGGGTTTTTTGGGATGGCCTTTGGCATGGGGTTATTGCTCAAAGCGCTTGAAAGCGGGTCGGTGGCCATGGTGTCTATTCTTTCCGCCACCTCGCCTTTGATGATGCTGCCCTTTGTTTGGGCAAGGACAAAATTAATGCCGCCGCTCGGCGCGTGGATTGGCGCTTTGCTTGTGGTCTTGTGTTCGGCTTTGCTATTCTGACCGCGATGATTGATCTCATTCCATTATTTCTATTTGTTCTGGTCATGGTGGGAACGCCGGGCCCGGCGAATATGGTGGTGATGACCGCAGGCGCGAGTTTTGGATTTGCCCGCGCGATCCCCTTTATCCTTAGCATCACCATGGGAAAATTGATGCTGAATCTGGGGATGGGCTTTGGCGCTTTTGGCCTGTTGCAGGCTTATCCGCTGAGTTTATCGATTCTCAAATACGGCTCTGCGCTTTATGTGCTTTACCTGAGTTACACCATGGCCAAGCAGCCGCTGATGGCGCAAGATGAAGCGATGGTGAATGTGCCCGGCTTCTGGGCAGGGTTGGTGGTGCATCCCTTAAACCCCAAAGCTTGGGCAATGTTGACCATCGCATGGACGGATTACGGTAATCAGATTAACGATCCGTTAATTCGTGTCATGATCATCAGTGGAATATTCTTCAGTGTTCAGATTGTCGCGCATTCGACATGGTGCTTCGCGGGCGATCGTTTGATGAAGATTGTCACGGGTGAGCGGTTAAAAACCTATATTCAACAAGGGCTTGCCGCTCTTACCGCGATCGTAGTGCTGATCGTGATCTTTTGATGCCAAGGATAACCCCCTATCCTTTTGCATCAGTCGTTCTGTCATTCCGGGTCATATCTTAATTATTAATAAATAGTTAACACTTACTCATTGTGTTGAGGCAAGTGTTATGGCCGAGTGTGTTTTTGTTTCGTTTTTTAGGGCCCTTTTTGGTAGCGCTTGTCTTGCTCTCACCGTCACCGGCTGCGGTGGCGGTGGGGGTGCCGGCGGCGCTGGCCCCATTGTCACCATGCCAGACCAAACGGCGCCGCTGCCTGTTGCGTTCACCCCATCCGCGTTC
>CAJXME010000073.1 GCA_913056245.1 uncultured Alphaproteobacteria bacterium
GATTGGCCAATTCTTCGTAACGCTTGGCTTCGGGTGAGCCTTTAATGTAATTCAAGGTCCAAGAATGGACTTGTTCCAAATCAGCCAAGCCACCCGTTGAAAAGGCGCGCAGCAAATTGAGGGTTGAAGACGATTGCTGATAAACCTTCTTCAAACGCTCAGGATCAGGGATACGGGCGGCCTCGGTAAACTCATGGCCATTGACCATATCGCCGCGATAAGATGGCAGTTCAATGCCGTCAATCACTTCGGTTGGCGCTGATCGTGGCTTTGCAAATTGCCCCGCGATCCGCGCGACCTTGACCACCGGCATGGCCGAGCCAAAAGTCAAGGCCACCGCCATTTGCATCAGCACTTTGAACGTGTCGCGAATACGATCAGCGGAAAATTCAGCAAAACTTTCCGCGCAATCGCCGCCCTGCAACAAAAAGGCATTGCCATCAGCAACCGCGCCTAATTTTGAGCGCAGGCTTTGCACTTCGCCCGCGAAAACCAGTGGCGGCAGTTGCGATAATTCATGTTCAACCGCAGTCAAGCGTTGCTGATCGGGATAATTCGGCACCTGAATAATCGGATGATCGCGCCAAGATGATGGTGTCCAACTCATAAAACTGACCTTTTACAAAGGATGAAACTTACCATGGTTTATCAGGTTTTTATCCCTGAACGCAATGGTTCTAATCGCGCGGGGTGCGCATGGTGACAAATTCCTCGGCTGAGGTGGGATGAATGCCAATCGTCGCATCGAAATCAGCCTTGGTTGCACCGGCTTTGACGGCGATCGCGATGCCTTGAATAATTTCAGGCGCATCGGGCCCCAGCATATGCGCGCCCAGCACCACATTGCTGTCTCGATCAACCACCAATTTCATCACCGTCTTTTCATCGCGTCCAGAAATGGTGTTTTTCATGGCGCGGAAAGACGCTTGGAAAATCTGATGGTTAATCCCTTGTTTGATGGCGTCATCTTCGGTCAAGCCTACCGTGCCAATGGGCGGCAAGGAAAACACCGCTGACGCGATATTGGTATGATCCACTTGCCGAGGGGCGTTTGCGTAATGGCTATCAGCAAAGGCATGACCTTCAGCAATCGCCACGGGGGTTAAATTGACGCGATTGGTGACATCGCCAATGGCATAAATCGAGGGAACATGGGTTTGGCTATCCGCGTTAACGGTGATCGCGCCACGCTCATCAGGGGTGATGCCAACGCTTTCAAGCCCAAGGTCATCGGTCATCGCCTTGCGCCCTGTCGCCGCCATGACCGCGTCCACCACCATGACCTTCCCATTGCTTAACGTGACTTTCTTCTGATCCCCTTCGGCTTCCACCGTTGCAATTGTAATCCCGGGGTGAAGCGTCACGCCTCGGTTTTGGGCGGCGTCGACAAAGCCTTTTCTCAAATCAATATCAAATCCCCGCAAAGGCAAATCCGCGCGATAGACCAAATGGGTGTCCGCGCCTAAACCATTAAAAATTCCTGCAAATTCAACGGCGATAAACCCACTGCCATAGATCAAGACCTGATCGGGGCGGTGCGTCAGGTTCAAGGCTTCGTTTGAGGTGATGGCATGTTCTCTCAGCCCCGGGACGTCAGGCATGCTTGGCCAGCCGCCAACGGCAATCAAAATACGTTCGGCGGTGTAAGTCTTCCCCGCCACTTCGACAGAATGAGGGCCGGTGATGCGGCCGCGCCCTTCGATCAAGGTGACGCCGGCATTCGCCAAGAGTGTGGTGTAAATCCCCGCAAGTCGATCCAATTCGGTGTTCTTGCGGTCGATCAACGCCCCCCAATTATGGGCAGAGTCAACCTCTTCCCAACCAAAGCCAATGGAATCTTCGAGGTCAGCCGAAAACGCCGCGCCATAAACAAGCAGTTTTTTCGGCACACAGCCGCGCAAAACGCAAGTGCCGCCGGGGCGATCTTCTTCAATGACCGCGACTTTCGCGCCATGACCAGCCGCGATCCGGCTGGCGCGCACACCGCCTGAACCAGCACCAATGGTGATCAGATCAAAATCATAGTCTGCCATGAGATTTGTCCCACATTGAAAAGGTTATCTTTCCTATGTAAGGGGTTGGCGGTGAAATTTCCACCCAAATCCCATGAAATCAATGAATTAATGCGGATTAATGGCGAAGCGGCACCATCGGATGCTCCAGCCCGCTTTCCGTTGAAACCGGATCAAAGGCTTCTGAATTGGTCATCTCCGTTTCAAGGAAGCATTCGACCAGCAAGCGATGGCAAGTAATTTTGGATTTCAATTTCTCCAGCCCATCGGTTTCGTTCAGATCAACCTTGAGGTATAAAGACAGGGAAATCGGCCCGGGGCAAATGCCATAATGCCCCAAACTATGCCCTGATATGCCCTCGATAAAAAGCGTGCTGATCAAAGGCAAATAGACAGGTTCTGACGTCTCACGCAAAATAGTCGCGTAGAGAAGCACCCCCTGCCCGTTGACCAATTCTTCGACATGAATAGGGAAAAGATCGTGATCACCAACGATCCACCGATGATCTTCGACATGGTTCACCATGCCGATATCATCATCCTCACTATTGCAGAGACGTTGCATTAAACCGCTCACATCAACCATACTAAACTCCTGCAAAAAATGCAGATTTATCATGGCGATACGAGCGGCTCAATTATCCACAACGGTCAATCACTATCCAAAAGGATCAGTTTTTTATTACCGCCAAGGCGCGGGGTCAATTTCCGGCGGCAGCGTCGCGTGATACCCCGGCACAGAAGCCGCGAAGTCCGTCATCCATGCGGCCAAGTCAGGGGCATGGTCACGCCAATTGAGCTGCTTGCGGAAATCCAAATAATCCAAACAGCAGGCCAAGCCAATTTCACCCATATCCGGCATCGCGCCATTGGTGTATTTCAGGTTTTGCTGGGCGATATGTTCAAGCGAGCGGCGAATTTTATCGCGCTGGTATTCGACAAAACTTTCAACCTGCATGCCTTCAGGACGGAAGCGGCCTTCATAAATCACCAAAAGCGCGGCGTCCATGATCCCGCAAGCCAGCGCCAAGCGCACCAGCGTATCAACCCGCGCGTCGCCTCCAGCGGGCAGGATTTTCCCGCCGCCAGCCTTCATGTCGAGATATTCCATGATCACACGGCTGTCATAAATCACCTGACCATCGACGATTAAGGCCGGGATTTTACCCAGGGGATTCTGCTGACGGATCGTATCATCCGCATCCATCGTGTTGGATAATTCGACTTCGATCTGATCCATCATGCCGAGGATATAAGCCGATAATTTGACCATGCGGCCAAAGGGAGACGGAAGCGCGCTGCGAAGTATCATGAGATTGTCCTATATGCAGGTTAGAATTGGGATTTGCTTGTCAGCAAGTTTGCTCCCCCAAAATGGGTTTGTCCATGGCGGAAATCAATCCTAATCGTCGTTTTGATATGATCTTCGTTAATCCATTAATCCAACAAATCAAACGCCTCCCCCCAACAATCGCTCATGGTGAAGCCATGGGGGTAAGGGTCATCGGGATCAAGACCAATTTGATGGATGCCATGCACCCAGCCACGGCCTTTGATGCGTGGGGTGATGAGAGGGTAACCTTCGCGATCTTGGACTTTTTCAATGCTGACATCAAAGCGGGAATTGATGATCGATCGCGCCACAAAAGCATCCCCTTCTTGCGCGTCGCCCCGCGCCACCATCACCGCCAGCCTTGCGGCATTGCCTGTCCCACAAGGCGAGCGATCAACACGCCCCGGCGGCATAATCGTGGCCCCTTGCATCTCACCATCTGCCGTAAAGCCCGTGAACATGACGTAAGACAAGCCTTCAATCCCATCAAATTCCGGATGCCGAATATCAAGCTGGGCGTTCACCGCCCGATGGATCGCGCTGCCCGCCGCCACCAGCGCCCGCGCTTGATCGGGGGCAATGGTAAGGCCGAGCGATGAGGCATCGACCAGCGCATAGAATATCCCGCCAAAGGCGATATCCACCGAAACCGTACCATAACCCGGCACATCAACCGCTTGATCAAGGCGTTCGGCGTAGCAATCAGACAATTGTAAAGACACCGACTGGCATTTGCCATCACGGCATTCGGCATCCACCTTAACCAATCCTGACGCGGTATCGATCACCAATGATGTTTTGGGTTCCACCATGGGGATTTGTCCGGTTTCCAGCAAGACCGTGACGAGGCAGATGGTGTTCGACCCGGACATGGCGTGGGTCTTATCGCCCTGCATGATGACGAAAGCCGTATCCGCATCAGGATGTTTCGGCGGCAATAAAAGGCAGGTGCTCATTTGCGCGAAGCCGCGCGGCTCATTGACCAGAAAATGACGCAAAGCCTGACCATCACGGTTAAGCCAGTTTAGAGTCTCCAAAATGGTTTCGCCCGGCAAACGGCCGATCCCACCCGTGACAATGCGGCCAATCTCACCTTCAGCGTGAGCTTCGACCATGGTCATTGTTTTTGTCCAGCGCATCAAGCCCTCTCAAGAA
The DNA here is from genome assembly GCA_913056245.1 of uncultured Alphaproteobacteria bacterium. GTDB lineage: Bacteria > Pseudomonadota > Alphaproteobacteria > Puniceispirillales > UBA1172 > JAGWAQ01. The sequence goes on from CAJXME010000073.1 coordinate 4,501, forward strand.
CCGCATCTATACATTAAACATAGCCATCATTCCCTGAAATCGAAGCATCGGCAAGCCTCATCCACCACCCTCATTCCAAAATTGATATATGCGATTGGCGGATGCGATGTTATCCGCTAGGTTAGAGGCCAATAACCCGCTCACCTGCCTTTGCCGAAACAAACAAATTTTCATGATGCCGCTTGATTTTACCATTCCTGAAAAAGGTCAATTGACGCGATTGGCGGATGATCTTTATTGGGCGCAATTTGCCCTGCCATTTCGCCTTAATCACATCAATCTTTATATGATCGACACGCCTGAAGGTTGGGTCTTGATCGATGCTGGGCTTGGCGATGATATGACCTGCGACCACTGGCAAGGCTTACTCGAGGGGCCCTTGGCGCATCAACCCGTCGCCAAAATCATCATCAGCCACCATCATGTCGATCACATGGGCAACGCGGGATGGCTCGAAGAGGTCACGGGCGCTGACGTTTTTGCAAGCGCGGGCGAAATCAAACAAACCGAATGGCTGTTCAACCTGCCTGAAGAGGAGTTCACCGTCATCATGGCAGAGGCCTATCTTCATTACGGCTTGCCAGAGGATGCGGTTGACCATGTTCGGCAAGGCGGCAGTCGGTTTCGGCGATTGGTGCCGTCCCTTCCCCGCTTTAACGTCATCACGCCGGGTGAGGTGATCAAGAGCCGCCATGGCGCTTGGCATATTCGAAGCGATCAAGGCCATTCCCACGACCATCTTTCTTTCATGGATCACGGGCGCGGGCTTTACATTGCGGTGGATTTTTTACTGCCGCGCATCTCGCCGAATATCGCCGCGGATATCAGCAATATCGACGCTGATCACTTGGCGCAATATTTCACCTATCTCAAAGAAATGAGCGCATTGGATAACGATGTGCAGGTCTTCCCCGGCCATGACTGGCCGTTCAAAGACGGCGGCAAGCGCGCGCAGGCGCTGATCGATCACCATCATCAACGGCTGGAATTGTTGCGCGCGGCTTTAAGGGAAAAGCCCTTGACCACCGATGGCGCTATGGCGGTGTTGTTCGGGCGCGCCTTTGATGCCCATGAACTTTATTTTGCCTCCGGCGAAGCCCGCGCGCATTTGATCCATCTGGTGGCTCGTGGTGAGGCGGAAATGCAACGCCAAGACAGTCAACCTGATCTTTTTGTCAGCACAGATGAGCGTGGAAGCACCAACGGCTGGCACAAGCAAATGTTCGACAATATGGAGAGTGAAGGCTCTCCTATTTCATTGTACGAGGTGTTCAGTATGGTTGATGCAACTGCTGAGTTGATTGACTCGTTGACAAATTCCACTTATGCACCGGTGGTTTATCTCTACGATAAGGAGAAGTTGCCTGTTGCCTGTGCCTTCCTTAATCGTCTCACCGACGAGGAGAAGGAGGAATACGACATCTTGTTCAATGGAGAACAGCATGATGCTGCGGATGCAGTTGAAGCCATCGCGGCCGATACACCAGAAGAACCCGTGATGAGTAGCAACGGGGCGGGAAGTGTTGGTGTTCTCCCCAAATTTGCTGTCAGTGCAATCATGACGTGTGCTCTTCTCCTCTTCTCGTGGTAAAGGAATCATGATTATTATCTAGGCGACCGACGGGCCGCAAGGACTA
>CAJXME010000074.1 GCA_913056245.1 uncultured Alphaproteobacteria bacterium
TGACGCCCGATCAACTGGATGAAAGCCTCACAATTTGGCGGCAACAAATGCAGATCGCACTGTTTTTAACTGGCTGTCCAGACCTGTCTTCTTTCCGCAGAACCGAAGGCGCAATCGCTTAAATATAAGAAAAATGTGATTGGGAGGGTTGACTCTTGGCATGCGTGCCATAAGTCAGTTTTAATAATCTCCCCCATTGGTGGCCTCAGATCCCCCATGATACTGAGGTCACCTGAGATTGCCCTCCCAAAACACCTTGTAACCTTGGGGCAGATGGATTTTGTTTTCAAGGCTTAATTCATTCATTTTGGCTAATATTCGACAAGTGAGGCAGTAATGGCGACTTTGCGGTTGATCCTTGGCGATCAATTGAGCCCCAATCTTTCCAGTTTGCGTGACCTCGCGGCGGGGGATCGCATCTTGATGGCGGAACTGGCGGCTGAAGCCGGATACGCCAATCACCATAAAAAGAAAATCGCGTTTCTTTTCTCTGCCATGCGCCATTTCGCCGATGATTTGCGCAAGGCGGGGCATCAAGTGGATTACATTCGATTTGATGACCCCCATAATACCGGCGATTTCACCGGCGAGGTGGAGCGTGCCCTCAACCGCCATGCGATCGACCGCCTTGTGGTGACTGCCCCCGGCGAATATCGCTTGCACCTGATTTTTGAAGATTGGAAAGATCGCTTCCCTTGCGCGGTGGATATCCGAGAGGATGATCGTTTCCTTAGCAGCATTGACGCCTTCAAAGCCTGGGCGGATGGGCGCAAAACCCTAAGGATGGAGTTTTTCTATCGCGAATTAAGACGCCAGCATCACATCTTGATGGATGGCGATGAGCCGGTCGGCGGGCAATGGAATTACGACAGCGAAAACCGGCAACCACCGAAGGAAGGCTTGTCGCCGCCACCTCGCCATATCACGCCCCCTGATGCCATCACCCAAGACGTGCTTGATCTTGTAGAGCGGCATTTTCCCGATCATTTCGGGCGGCTTGACGGTTTTGATTTTGCCACCACGCGATCTGATGCTGAACAAGTGTTGGAGCGGTTTATAGACGAACGCTTGCCGCTTTTTGGCACCTATCAAGACGCCATGGTCGAAGGCGAGCCGTGGATGTATCACGCCCATATCGGGCTTTATTTGAACGCAGGATTGCTTGATCCGATGGCGGTGATCCAATCTGCGGAATTGGCCTATCGCCAAGGGGCAGCGCCGCTCAACGCCGTGGAAGGCTTCATCCGCCAGATTCTGGGATGGCGGGAATATGTGCGTGGGATTTATTGGCTCAAAATGCCTGATTACGCCGAAGAAAACGCCCTTGATGCCCAGCGCCCCTTGCCTGATTTTTACTGGACCGCCGAAACCGATATGAATTGCCTCAAGCAAGTGGTGTCGGAAACCCGCGATCATGCTTACGCGCATCATATCCAGCGGCTGATGGTCTTGGGCAATTTTGCTTTGCTGGCGGGGCTTGATCCGCGTGAAGTCAACGCGTGGTTTCTTGGGGTTTATGCCGATGCGTATGAATGGGTGGAATTGCCCAATGTCACGGGCATGACGCTGTTTGCCGATGGCGGGTATTTGGCCAGCAAGCCCTACGCGGCGAGCGGCGCTTACATCAACCGTATGTCGACCTATTGCAAGAATTGCCGCTATAAAGTCGCGCAAAAGAACGGCGAAGACGCTTGCCCCTTCAATTATCTTTATTGGGATTTCCTGATCCGCAATCAGGAGAAATTGCGGTCAAACCCAAGGATGGGGATGCCGTATCGAACGCTGGCCAAAATGGACGCAGAAAAAATCAACCGCATCACCAGCGACAGCGCAGCGTTCCTCAAAAAGATGGAGCAATCGTAAAATGCTGATTTTAAGAAAAAAGATGGCGACCCGTACGGGATTCGAACCCGTGTTGCCGGCGTGAAAGGCCAGTGTCCTAGGCCCCTAGACGAACGGGTCATAGAAGCGAAGTCATATGTATCGAAATCCAGCGGGTAAATCAACCCCATAATTGGCATAAACTTGAGAAATTTTGCTGAACTTAACGAATAGCCATGACATCTTCGATCAGCAATTGCGGTGTTTCTTGATCGCGAAAGCGATTGCGGTTCAATCGGCCGACCACCCGCATCGGCCGCCCATCCGACGCTTGCAGAAGAGCATCACCAAGAGCCGTTCCCACCACGCGAAAGGCGATCCCGTTTAGCCGTCCCATCGCGTCGCTGATGGTCATGGCCATATGGCTTTCATCCTTGCCAATAATCCGCACAGACCCGATGGTGACGTGATCCATCATAAAACGGAAAGGCTCAAACCCCGTGCCAAAAGGCCCCGCTTGATCCATCCAATTGAGCAAATCAATGCTTGCCGCGTGGGGCGCAAGCGGCGCGTCAATCGCATAAAGACGCGGCGGCGCATCCCCACCAAAATCAGCCTTTGCCCGCTCGTTGAGAAAAGCCTGAAATTCGGGCAAACGATCCATGTTGATGGTGAAGCCTGCCGCCATGTCATGACCGCCGCCGGCTTCCAACAGCCCTTGTTGATGCGCTGCGATCACGGCTGAACCAAAACGAAACGGCGCGACGGAACGCGCGGATGCCTTGCCAATTCGCGCGCCATCTTCCGTGGTGGTGACGCTGATCACCGCGGCAGGTTTATCGAAATGTTCACGCAGGCGTCCGGCTGAAATGCCAATCACGCCTTGATTCCAGCCCTCATTCGCGGCGATCAAAACCGTATGATCATCAGCCTCATCAATTTGAGCGATGGCCGCGCTAGTGACGGCTTGTTCGATATCCTTGCGTCTTGTGTTGAGCGCGTCCAATTCCATCGCCAGCCGTTCCGCGTCATGATCATCGCGGGTGGTGAGAATATTGACCCCAAGACTTGATGAGCCAATGCGGCCGCCAGCGTTGATGCGTGGGCCGATCAAATACCCCAAGGCGTATACATCGGGCGCGCTGTTCATCCGCGCGATATCGGCAAGCGCGGCCAACCCCGGCCGCCGGCGCTGCGCCATGATTTGAAGCCCTGATTTGACATAAGCGCGGTTCAGCCCCTTCATCGGAACCACATCCGCCACCGTCGCCAACGCCACCAAATCAAGACACGCCATTAAATCAGGTTCAGGTTTGGCGTCAAAATAGCCGTCTTGCCGCAACCGCCTAAGCAAGGCCACCATCACCAGAAAGCACACCCCGGCCGCCGCCAGATAGCCAAAACGTCCATCATCTTCCAACCGATTGGGATTGACCACCGCTTGCGCGCGCGGCAAATCAGGCCCGGCGATATGATGGTCGACAATCACCACATCGACGCCTTCTTTAACCGCGTCTTCGATAGGGCCATGGGCGGCAATCCCGCAATCCACGGTCACGATCAGACTGCACCCCATGGCTTTCAGGCGTTGAAGCGCAGGCAGATTAGGCCCGTAGCCTTCCTTAAAGCGATCAGGAATATGGATGCTTACCGCGCATCCAAGGGCGGTGAGAACGTCATGTAAAATCGCTGCTGATGACGCGCCATCGACATCGTAATCACCGAAGATGCCAATATGCTCCCCTGCCATCACCGCTTGCTGGAAGCGGTCAACCGCGCGATCCATATCGGCAAAAATAGAAGGGTCAGGCATCAAATCTCGAATTTTGGGCGCCATCCATGACGTGATTTGATCACGGGTTTGACCGCGCCCAGCCAAGGCCATGGCCAAGGCCAGCGGCATGCCTGTTTCTTCCACTAAGCCTTCCACCACATGGGATGGGGGAGCGGTGTATTGCCAGATGGCACCCGTGTCGGAACGGTCAGGACTCGTCATGATGGGCGGCGTCACCGCTGATCACCATGACGGTGGGTTCAGCGGTCACGGCATCAAGTTTTTTGATCTCTTCAATGGCCGCTAGCATGGATGGGCTTTGGGTGTCATGGGTGGTGAGCACCACGGGCACTGTGCCATTGACGCCTTCATCGGCGCGCCCTTGCTGAAGAAGCGATTCCACCGAAATATTGTGATCGCGCAACACCGCCGTTACATCCGCCAAGACGCCGGGGCGATCGTAAACGGTCAAGCGCAGATAGAACCGGCAGATATCGCCTGTATTGCTGGCAGACGCGGTGGATAAGGTGTCGGCTTTTGCGCCAAAGAATGGCGCCGCGCGGCCTGTCGCGACATCAACAATATCTGCCAGAACTGCCGAGGCCGTTGCCCCAGCGCCAGCGCCAGGTCCGATGGCAATCACACTGCCAATCGGCTCACCATCGATCGCCACCGCATTAAGAGGGCCATCAACTTTCGCCAGCCCCGAGGATAATGGCACCATGGTAGGCTGAACCGAAGCGGTGATCGCGCCTTGATGGTTTTCAGCAATCGCCAAAAGACGAATGGCATAGCCGAAATTCTTAGCCGCCGCGATATCCACCGCGCTGACGCTACGAATGCCGGTGATGCTGATGGCGTCAAAATCCGGCACAACACCGTAACCGATCGCCGTCAACAACGCCAATTTATGCGCCGCGTCAATGCCATCGACGTCAAAACTTGGGTCAGCTTCGGCATAACCCAAGGCTTGGGCTTCGCTCAACACATCATCGAAATCACGTCCGGTGGTTTCCATGGTGGAAAGAATGTAATTGCAAGTGCCGTTCAGAATGCCGGAAATGCGGCTGATCCGATTGGCCACTAGCCCTTCGCGCAACATTTTCAGCGATGGGATGCCGCCCGCGACTGACGCCTCGCCAGCCAGCGCCAAGCCTGCGTCTTCAGCCGCCGCCGACAATCGCGCGCCGTGTTTCGCCAGCAAGGCTTTATTGGCGGTGACCACTGATTTGCCATTGGCGAGTGCGGCTTCAATGAGGTCAAGGGCAGGCCCATCTTCACCGCCGATCAGTTCCACCACCACATCAACATCATCGCGGCTTGCCAGCGCGACAGGGTCTTGTTCAAAAGCGATTCCATCCATGGGAAAGCCGCGATCACGATTAGCATCACGAGCGGAAACCGCGGTGACGGTCATGGTCATGCCACTGCGCTGGGCAATCTGGTCGTGGTGATGTATCAATTGGCGGGCGGTTTCTGCGCCAACGGTTCCAAGTCCGGCAATCGCGATCTTCATTGATCAATATCCATGGCTGTGATTAAAACTCTTCATCTTATGTACGCGACAAGCCACGGCTCGTCTACCATTGGCGCGCCCTTTCGTGATGATTTTTCCCAAAAGCGTCTTCTGGCTTTCGGCCTATTGCTGATCGGCGGGGTGATTGACGCCATCAAAAATCGGCGCGTCTTGATAATCGCGCATATCCACGCCGTCAAAACACCCCACATTAAAGCCATATTCCGAAGGATCACTGCGCCGCCGGTGATAGATATAAGTGCCGCAAATCTTGCAGAAATAATGTTCAGCCGTATGGGTATTGAACTGATAAAGCGTGAGCGCGTCTTGCCCTTTTTCCACCCGCAACTCATCACGCGGCACCGATGCGGTTGGCGCCCAGCGGCGGCGGCAGAGCGAACAATCACATCGCCCTGCCGCTTTCAAATCCACCGACGCCGGGATGCTGATGACCACAGCACCACAATGGCAGGCGCCTGTTTTTCGTGTTTCCGTCATGCTGTCTCCCTCTATCGTTCACGATCATTGGCAGTTAAGGCGAAATCGACAGCAGCGATAGCGTGCAAGGCGGTGGTGTCAAACACCGCATAGGGGCAATCATCGGCGCTGATCAGCATGGTGATTTCCGTGCAGCCCAAGATCACGCAATCGGTGTCATCTTGATGCTTGGCGATAATATCACGATACGCCTGACGCGAGGAATCGCGGATTTGCCCTTGGCATAGTTCGTCGTAAATCACCCGATGCACCGTGGCGCGATCATCTTTATTGGGGATGACAACCTCAAGGCCAAAGCGATCTTCAAGGCGTGATTTGTAAAAATCTTGCTCCATGGTAAAGGCGGTCGCCAATAGCAAAGGGCGTTTTAATCCGGCACGGGCAATCGCCTCCCCCGTGGCATCAGCGATATGCAAGATCGGCAAGCCAGAGGCCTGTTCCACATCATCGGCGCGTTTATGCATCGTGTTGGTGGCGATCAGTATGGCTTCCGCTCCAGCGGCGGCCAGTT
>CAJXME010000075.1 GCA_913056245.1 uncultured Alphaproteobacteria bacterium
TCGGCAGTGACACCGGCGGCTCGATTCGTTTGCCCGCCGCCGCTTGCGGGTTGGTCGGCATTAAGCCAAGCCATGGCTTGGTGAGCCGCGGGGGTATCTTCCCCCTTTCCGCATCGCTTGATACCTCAGGGCCATTAACGCGAAGCGTCGAAGACGCCGCCATCATGCTCGACGCCATCGCCGGGCATGATCCTCGCGACCCGCTCTCGCTTGATGCTTCGATTGGCGATTGGCGGCGTGACTTTGAAAAAGGGATTGAAGGGGTGAGGATCGCCCGGGCGGAACATTATTTCCTCAGTGGGGTTGATGCGCCGGTGGCGGATGCCACAGAAGCCGTCTTCACTACCGGTGCTTCTCTCGGTGCGACCATCGCTGATGTTGATGTCTCATCCTTAACCATTGAGATCAGCAACACCTTGAACGTGATGTTGATCGCCAGCGAAGCGGCGCAACTTCATTTGGACACGGTGGCCGATCATCATCGTGACATGAACGCTCAAACCGTGATGCGCGTCATCACCGGCATCCATGCCCGCGCCGATGAACAAGCCAAATTGCGTCAATTGCGCGCCGATATGATGGTGCGTTTTATCGATCATGTGTTGGCGGAAAATGATGTGCTGATCACGCCGGTCTGGCCATTCCTTTTGCCGACGATAAGCAATACCGACATTGGCTCTAAACCCGATGCCGCGCCGTTGGTGCAACGCATTGGCCACAACACCCGCCCGTTTAATTTCCTAGGCCTGCCTGTGGTGGTGATACCGATTGGGCTGGATTCCAATGGGTTGCCACTATCGGTGCAATTGGTGGGCAAACCGTTCAGTGAAGCCCTGTTGTTGCGGGTGGCGCGCGCTTTTGAACGTCATTACGCGTTCTGGGATCAGCGCCCTACAGGCTGGGAAAACTCATAGGCTGGAGCATAAATGCCCGCCATCAACTGGGATCACGACGCCAGTCATATATCGTCCCGCGTCTGAGGCGAGCAGCAATAAAGCGCCGTTCAAATCATCCAAATTACCAAAACGGCGCATGGGGATGCGCTTGACCAAGGCCTCACCGCCGGGGCTGTTCAAAAAGTCTTTATTCATGTCCGTGGTAAAATACCCCGGCGCAATAGCATTCACCCGGATGCCATGCCGCGCCAATTCCAGCGCCATGATTTTGGTCATATGAATCACCGCCGCCTTGCTGATGGCATAGGCCGCCGCCCCGCCGACCGCGCGCATTCCGGTGATCGAGGCGATATTGATGATATTGCCGCCTTGCCCGGCTTCCACCCAAGATTGGCTCATATATTGGGCGATGGTGAAGGCCGCCGTTTGATTGGTGGCCATCACCGCGCTGGTGTTTTCTGGGGTGGCAGCCAGCACGCCTGACGGATCGGCGATGCCCGCGTTATTGATCAAAATAGCAGGCAAGCCGCCTGATTGTTCGGCAAACTCACCAATACCTTTTTGGATTGAGGCAATATCGGTGACGTCCATGGCAATGGGAATGCCGCTTTTGCCAAGAGCGGCGGCATTTGCGGTCAACCGATCGAGCCGTCTTGCCGCAAGACCAACCACGGCGCCGGCTTCCGCCATAACCGATGCAAAATGCGCGCCCAAGCCCGATGACGCGCCGGTGATCAATACACGCTTGCCCTTGAGATCAGCGCCAATCATCGGGGTGAACCTCCTGCTGAGTGATTGATATCACCATAACGGCCTTGATCAGGCTTGCCAATCAAAAGCCATCCTTTTTGAAGCCACCACGCATAGGGTTGCCAATCACAGCGGTGATGATACCATGTTTGATCATAAAAACAGGAGGTTAGGATGACCCAAAAAACAGCATTGATCATCGGCGGCGGGAGCGGTATTGGCGCTGACGCGGCGCGGCATTTGGCGGCATCAGGGTATCGTGTTGGCATCATGTCGTCTTCCGGCAAGGGTGAGGCCTTGGGCAAAGAATTAGGCGGCATTGGGTTTACCGGCTCTAACCTTAACCCCGATGATCTGTCTGCTTTCATCGATTTAGCCATGACGGAATTTGGCCGCATCGATGGGCTGGTCAATGGCGCCGGCCATGGGCCCAAAGGCGATCTGATGGAGATCAGCGATGACGATTGGCATTTGGGGATGGATTATTACTTGCTCAATGTGATCCGCGCCGTGCGATTGGTGCAGCCGATTATGGAAAAACAAGGCAGCGGTTCGATTGTCAATGTTTCAACCTTCGCGGTGTTTGAACCTGACCCCGATTTTCCCACCTCAGCGGTCTTTCGCGCGGGTCTGGCGGGATACACCAAATTATTCAGCACGAAATACGCCGCCGCGGGTTTGCGCATGAACAATGTCTTGCCTGGATTTATCGACAGTTTGCCCGAAAAACCCGATCGGCTGGCGCGTATCCCCGCCGGTCGTTACGCCAAAGTGGACGAACTGTCTAAGGTCATTGGCTTTCTGATCAGCGATGATTCAAGTTACATCACGGGGCAAAACATCCGTGTTGATGGCGGGTTGACCCATTCGGTTTGATGAAAAGAGGTTGCGTTAAATTCACTTGCCCTTAACTGAGACAAAAGGCAAAATAGGTTTTGTTTCAATCAAGTAGGAAATCATCATGGCCAAAGGCTATTTGACCACCCATGTCCTGAACACCGCGCAAGGCATCCCCGCCGAAGGCATTCGCATCACCGCTTATGCCATGGATGGAGGCACCCGGGTCAAAAAGGCGGAAATGGTCACCAATCATGATGGCCGCACCGATAGCCCGCTTTTGCCCGAAGGCGAGTTTCCAGCGGGGGATTATCTGCTTGAATTCCATGTTGGCGATTATATTCGCCGCCAATTCCCTGATCAGGGTGAGCCGTTTTTTTCCATCATCCCTGTCCCCTTCCATAGCGACGATGGCGACGCTCATTATCATGTGCCATTGCTGCTATCACCCTATGGGTATTCCACATATCGAGGCAGTTAAGAATTAACCATGGCTTTTGACTTTCATCTGATGACGCTTTTTGCTCTGGATTGGGCAGAATTCGCGGTTCGTTGGCTTCATGTGATCACGGCAATCGCATGGATTGGATCATCCTTTTATTTCATCGCGCTTGATCTGGGGCTGTGGCGTGACCGCAAATTGCCTGAAGGCGCCCATGGCGAAGAATGGCAAGTCCATGGCGGCGGCTTTTATCATATTCAGAAATATCTGGTGGCGCCCAAAGCCTTGCCTGAACATTTGACTTGGTTCAAATGGGAATCCTACGCCACGTGGATGTCCGGCTTTGCGCTGATGGTGCTGGTGTATTATTTCGGCGCTGATCTTTATATGATCGACGCGGAAAAGATGGATTTATCGACGGCTGGGGCGATTGGCATTTCGCTCGCCTCGATTGTGCTGGGATGGCTGGGTTATAACACGCTCTGCCGCACCAAATTAGGCGATAACAGCACGCTGTTGATGATTGTGCTTTATGCCTTGCTGGTCTTGCTGTCATGGGGTTTTCACCAAGTCTTCACGGGTCGCGCGGCGTTTTTACATCTTGGCGCGATCACCGCGACCATCATGTCCGCCAATGTCTTTATGGTGATCATCCCCAATCAGCGTATTGTGGTGGCTGATCTTAAGGCTGGGCGGCAACCTGATGCGATCTATGGGAAAATCGCCAAACAGCGTTCCACCCATAACAATTACCTCACCCTGCCGGTGATTTTCTTGATGCTGTCAAACCATTATCCGTTGGCCTTTGGCACGGAATACAGTTGGATCATCGCCGCTTTGGTGTTTCTGATGGGGGTGACGATCCGCCATTACTTCAACACTGTCCACGCCCGAGGGGGTGAGCCGCGTTGGACTTGGGCGGCAACGACGGTGATTTTTCTTATCATCATGGCGCTATCTTTTGCGCCCCTCTTGACGAAAGACGAGGCTGAAACCAGTGATGGTTATGACACCTCGATGCTGGAAGGCGAGGCTGGTCGATTGGCAGCGCATCCTGATTTTGAAGCGGTTCAGGATATTGTTTTGGGGCGATGCGCGATGTGCCATGCCGCCGAGCCTCTTTATGAAAGCCTCGCTTTGCGCGACATCACCCATCCGCCGAAGGGCATCATTTTGGAAACGCCCGTGGCGATTGCGAAACAAGGCCGAGCGATCGTTCTGCAATCCGTGCTATCCCATGCCATGCCCCCCGGCAATGTCAGTTACATGGAAGACCAAGAAAGGCAATTGCTCCGCCAATGGTATGTTGAAAGTGTTGCGCAATAGTAGTGAGGAAGAAGCATTATGGCAGAATCGGGAAAACGATCCATTCGTGTCTTGCTGAACGGGGTTGAGCGGGACATCACCCCACCTTCCGCGGACACCACCTTACTGCAATGGTTGCGTCAAGATCAGCGCTTAACCGGAAGCAAAGAAGGTTGCGCTGAAGGCGATTGCGGGGCTTGCACGGTGGTGATCGGCAAGAAGAACAGCGACGGCCGCATCAGCCATGCCGCCGCCAATGCCTGTATTTTATTACTGCCGATGATCGATGGCTTATCGGTGACCACGGTGGAACATATCGCGGGACCCAATGGGGAATTGCATCCTGTCCAAGACGCCATGGTTCAACATCACGGGAGCCAATGCGGTTTCTGCACCCCGGGGTTTGTGGCATCGCTTTTTGCGGGGTGGCGTTCGGGATGCGCGTGGACACGGCCTGAGATCGAAAACTTATTGGCGGGCAATCTCTGCCGATGCACTGGCTATGGCCCCATTGTTGCCGCCGCCATGAGTTTAGCCGATGCCAAGCCGCCTCAATGGGATCAAGACCGGAAGACCGCCGAAGAATCTTGGCTCAAGGCGCATGACATCACATCGCTCAACCTATCCAGCGCAGAAGCCTTTCTAGCGCCGACAACCATCGACGCCTTATCGGATGCCATCGCCGATCAACCGCAAGCGCAAATCATCGCGGGCGCCACGGATATTGGCCTTTGGATCACCAAGCAATTCCGCAAAATACCCGCCTTTATCTCGGTCATGCGTGTGCCGGAGTTGAGCGTGATCACCGAAACAGATGATACGTTTATAATCCCCGCTGGGGTTAATCACGCTGAGGCCAAAGAACATCTGGCTGAGGCTTACCCCCAACTTGATGAATTGTGGCGGCGGTTTGCCTCGGCGCAAGTGCGTTCAACGGGCACCGTTTGCGGGAATATCGCCAATGGCTCACCAATTGGTGATTTGGCGCCGGCTTTTCTGGCCCTTGGCGCAACGCTGGTCTTGCAGCATCGCCATGATCAACGCCATTTGCCGATTGAAGATTTCTTTTTGGATTATCAAAAGCAAGATCGCGGTGAAGGCGAATGGTTGCGCGAAATCCATCTGCCAAAATTAAAGACCGGCGCGCATTTTTCCGCGATCAAAATTTCCCGCCGGTTTGACCAAGATATTTCCACGGTGATGGGCGGGTTTTGGTTTGCCCTTGATGCGGGCGTGATCACTGCCGCTCGTCTGGGATATGGCGGCATGGCGGCGATACCGAAACGCGCCACCAAAACCGAAGAGGCGTTGATCGGCCATCGCGCCGCTGATCCCTTGCCGCAAGATGTCATGGACGCGCTTGCAAGCGATTTCAGCCCCATTGATGATATGCGCGCCAGCCAAGATTACCGCCAAGAGATGGCCAAAAACCTTTTACTTAAAGCCCTCGATGCCGCCGCTCATGGCAAGACCCATGCCGATCGGCTGGCGGGGTTATCGCCACTTCTAGACGCGCATCAGGGAGCCGCCGAATGACGACCCCTTCTGCAAACGCCCCTTCGACAAACCCGATGCCCCATGAAAGCGCGCATCTCCATGTCACGGGAACGGCGCGTTATGTCGATGATATCCCCACCCCGTCGGAAACCTTGCTGGTGATCCCCGGGCTTAGCCCTGTTGCCAAAGGCCGGATCACCACCCTCGACCTTGATGGCGTGCGCCAAAGCCCGGGCATCATCGCGGTGCTCACCGCGATGGTTGCCGTCCGCTACCTCTAACTCACGCTCGCTGGCGCGACCCCAGGATCCGGTCGATGCCCCAGAACAGGAGTCCCAGCACGATGCCAAGGGCTGCGACTCCGGCGATGTTCACGAGGACCGCCG
>CAJXME010000076.1 GCA_913056245.1 uncultured Alphaproteobacteria bacterium
TTAACGAGATTGCCCCCAACACTTGTGATGATATTCGCCAGCACAATGATGTTACTGCCTGTCATTCACAACAGGCATCTGAAGAAATAACAGCATTGAGACAATTTCTGTTCACGGAAAGCTGGCGCCATTACAAGGTAAACAGAATGACGTCAAAATCCAAACGTGTTCTGGAACAGCTGTTTAACCGGCTGAATGATGAAAATAATCTTATGCCAACATCGTGGCGAAAAAAGCTGGAGGCGTGTGATGATGCGCAAAAAGCACGCATAATTGCTGACTATCTGGCTTCCATGACAGACCGCTATGCGCTATTAGAGTATGAACGCATTTTTGAAACCGGACCAATTCTCAGCTAAAATGAATATTTTCAGTGATTTCGAAGACTATATCCTTGCCAGCTATGATGAGCTGATCGCCGCAGGCAGTATCACCGCGCCAGAGGCCAAAGATACCAGCAAAGTGGTGGTAGAATTGCCGCGCGAGGAAAGCCATGGCGATCTGGCCTGTAATGCAGCGATGGTATTATCCAAACAGGCCGGGATGAAACCGCGTGATCTGGCCGAACTTTTTGCTGAAGCGTTGCGAAAACGCGGTGATGTGGCCGAAGTGGAAATAGCCGGGCCCGGATTTATCAATATCCGCCTGACAGAAGGGCGCTGGGCAAAAGATGTGCAAGCCATATTAAACGCCGGCAGGGATTATGGCCGCAATAATACAGGTAGCGGCGCTTCTATCAATATAGAATTTGTATCTGCCAATCCTACCGGCCCGCTGCACGCCGCCCATGCCAGAGGGGCGATATTTGGCGATGCGCTGGCCAATCTGATGGAATGGTCAGGCTATTCGGTTTGCCGTGAATATTATATTAATGATGCGGGCGCTCAGGTAGATGTGCTGGCACGTTCTGCCTATTTGCGCTATCGCGAAGCGCTGGGCGAGGCAGACATTAAAATTCCAGATGGGCTTTATCCGGGTCTGTATCTAAAAGAAGTTGGCAGCGCACTAAAAGAACAATATGGCGATGATTTGCTGGAAAAGAGCGAGGCAGATATTTTGCCCCTTATCCGCACCTTTGCGATTGATATGATGATGAAATCTATCCAGAGTGACCTGGCCGATCTGGGCATAAAGATGGATATCTATAGCTCGGAACGCGCCCTGGTAGAGGCTGGCAAGGTCGCGGCTGCCATAGAAAGCCTTGAAAAAGATAATCTGGTTTATCGCGGCGTGCTGGAGCCGCCCAAAGGCCAGTTACCTGATGATTGGGAAGAGCGCGAGCAATTGCTGTTCCGCGCAACCGATTTTGGCGATGATATCGACAGGCCTTTGCAAAAATCAGATGGCAGCTGGACGTATTTTGCCTCGGATGTGGCGTATCATTTGGACAAATTATCCCGTGGCAGCGCGCGCTTGATTGATATTTGGGGCGCGGATCATGGCGGCTATGTCAAACGGATGCAAGCGGCAGTGGCGGCGTTAAGCGGTGAAAAGAACGCGCTCGACGTGCGGCTTTGCCAATTGGTCAATTTGATGGATCAAGGCAAGCCGGTGAAAATGTCGAAACGGGCAGGGACGTTCGTGACCTTGTCTGATGTGTTGGATAGCGTTGGCAAAGATATCTTGCGGTTCATCATGCTGACCCGCCGCAATGATCAATCGATGGATTTCGATTACGCGAAAGTCACGGAACAATCACGCGAAAACCCTGTCTTTTATGTGCAATATGCCCATGCTCGGGCGAAATCTGTTTTGCGCCAAGCGCCAAAAATGAGTGAAGAGAATGCTGACTTATCGTTGTTAAGCGATGAGGCGGAATTGGCCTTGATCAAAATCATGGCGTCTTATCCACGGGTGGTGGAAGCCGCCGCTGACGCCCATGAACCGCATCGCATTGCGTTTTACCTCAACGATCTTGCCGCTGCTTTCCATTCGCTTTGGAACAAAGGCCGCGATCACCCGGAATTGAAGTTCATCATTGAAGGGCATGAAGCGGTGACTCTGGCGCGGCTTAATATGGTTGAAGCAACAGCATTGGTCATTCGCTCTGGTCTTGCTATGCTTGGTGTATCCGCGGCTGAAGACATGTGATGAGGACAAGTCATGGCGCCAACTGTCGATAGCAAGAAAAAACCTTCACTGCTTTATTTGGGCGGGGCTGGAATCTTGGCCTCAGTCGTTCTTGCGAGTGCTTATTTGATCTTCACCTTTGAAGAGGCGGATCAATTGGTGCTGATCAAAGCGCCGTTAACGCCAGTTCGCGTTGCCCCGGAAGACCCCGGCGGGCTTAAAATTAATTCCCAAGACAGCCCGGTCATGTCTTTGCTGGACGAAGCCAATTCAGGCAATAGCCCTGATCAAGAGGGTGCTGAAGTGCTGGTGCCGCCGGAAAGTGAGCCGGAATTGCCGCCGATTACCTTGACCGAAGATCAAGGAACGTCAGAACAAGTTAAGCAAGACGAAAGCGTAGTCGCCGCTGTTGAAGAGCGCGGGCAAGACAAGGCTCAAGATAAGGTTGAGGAAACGTCTGCCGCAAAACAGCCGTCGCCTGAACCAGTTGAGGCGGGTGCAACCGAAGCGGCGTCTAGCCCTGAGCCGGAGTCAACTGCTAAGAACAGCGATAATACCCAAACCTTGGCATCGACTGAAACGCAATCCGCCGCTATTGAAACGGAGTCAAAACCCGAACCGTCAACGGCACCATCATCTGCCGTTCAAGTGACGCAAGCCGAAAAGCAAGCGAATGAGCAAGCGACGGAACAAGTTGCTCCTGAAAATGAAATCACAGCGGCGATCAACAATTTGCCGGGCGTGCAACCCACGGAACGCCCCAAAACACCAAAAATTATCGCGCCTGCGGATTCCGATATACCGACATTTGTCGTGCAATTTGCCGCGTTTAAGAGCGAGGGACGAGCTAAAAATACCGCCGCTGTGCTCAGCGCCAAACACGCGGAACGCTTAGGGGATTTGAACATTGGTTATATGATGCGTGATGATTTCTGGCGTGTTGTCACCGAACCGCTGCCCCGCCCTGAAGCGATTGCGCTCTGCCGGAATTTTCGCTCCGTTGGTCAAGATTGCATCACGAAATTACTCGACAAACAGCCATGACGACGCCTTCGATCACCGATACCGATAAAGACTTTGCCTCACCCATCGATCAGCATGGGCAAATGTCTTTGTTTGTGATTTTGGATGGTTTTGAAGGGCCGATCGATCTGTTGCTCACCTTGGCGCGGGAACAAAAAGTTGATCTCAGCAAAATTGCGATCCTGCCCCTAGCGGAACAGTATTTGGCGTTTATTCAGAACGCCCGTGATCTGGATATCGATGTGGCGGCGGATTATCTCGTGATGGCGGCGTGGCTGGCCTATTTGAAGTCGCGCTTGCTCTTGCCAGACCCTGAACCAGAAGAGCAGGACGAAGCCGAGAATATGGCGGATGCCTTGAAATTCCAATTGCTGAAATTGGAGGCCATGCAAAAGGCAGGCCGCCAATTGATGGTTTTGCCGAGGCTTGGTCAGGAGCGTTTCGCCAACGGCCAGCCGGAAAAGTTCACGGTTACGGAGAATATTGCTTTTACCGCGACTTTGTTTGACCTGCTCAAAACTTATGGCCATATGGCGTCTCAGCAAGACGCATCAACCCTGACGATTTCAGCCACGAAATTGTATTCCGTCGAAGAAGCGGTGAAACGATTGGATCAATTGATCAAGCGATCGCCGGGATGGTCAACCTTGCAATCCTTCTTGCCGCCGGGGTTGTCGACGGCTATGGATCGCCGTTCCGCCATGGCGGCGCATTTCACCGCGTCGCTGGAATTGGTGCGCGATGGGGCGTTAAAATTACGGCAAGAATCAGAATTTGGCCCGATTTGGCTGTCCAATACCGAAAAGAATATTTCTTAAAGCATTGAGTGAAGTAAAGATGGTTGATGATATCGATTTAACACGCCCCGCCCAAGTGATTGAAGCGCTGATTTTCGCGTCATCAGAGCCGGTGTTGTCGCGTGTTCTGGAAAAGCACCTTCCCGATGGGGTGAGCCTTGAAATGGTGCTGGAAATTATCGACAACCGTTACGGCGAAGAAAGCGGGATTGCGCTGACAAAAGTGGGGGATGGCTGGGCGTTTCGCACAAAGGCTGAAATAGCGGCGATCCTAAATGTTGAAAAGGAAGCCGAGCGTCCCTTGTCACGTGCCGCCCTCGAAGTCTTGGCCATCATCGCCTATCACCAGCCCATCACTCGCGCTGAAATTGAAGAAATTCGCGGGGTTTCTATTTCGCGCGGCACCATGGATATCTTGCTGGAATTGGGTTGGATTAAACCTCGTGGCCGCCGCCGCACCCCGGGGCGTCCTCTCACATGGGGGACAACCGATGGTTTCCTCGATCATTTTGGCTTGGAAGAAATCAACGCTTTGCCGGGATTGGACGAATTGAAACAAGCCGGCCTATTGCGCATGGGGCAATCCATTTCCGATAGCGCGGGGTTATCCAGTTTGTTTGACCGCGACGGTGACGACGAGGATGATGACGATCAAAACACCGGCTTTGATGACGACGAATTGCTGAATTTTGACGATCAATTCGAATCTGACGAAACTGATGACGTGAGAGCCAATGATTAAGTTCAAAGACATCAGCCACGCTTACGGGCAGACGCCTTCGATCTATAACATCGATCTTGAAGTGCCTCATGGTCAGGTGGTCAGTTTGTTGGGCCCATCTGGTTGCGGGAAATCCACCATTCTTCGCCTAGCCGCAGGGTTGGAAAGCCCTTTGAAGGGTGAAATTTACCTTGATGGCAGGCTGATCGCATCCCCCAATTTGCACACGCCCCCCGAAGACCGAGGCATCGGGTTTGTCTTTCAGGATTATGCGCTTTTCCCCCATATGTCGGTGACGGATA
Organism: uncultured Alphaproteobacteria bacterium; assembly: GCA_913056245.1. Taxonomy (GTDB): domain Bacteria; phylum Pseudomonadota; class Alphaproteobacteria; order Puniceispirillales; family UBA1172; genus JAGWAQ01. The sequence continues at coordinate 4,914 of CAJXME010000076.1, forward strand.
ACATTATCTATTCGCTGAAAGGCCAAAATCGTTTGGATATGAGCGCTTCGATGTTGGAGGGAAAAGTCAAAGACGCGCTGGATCACGTTGACCTTGCAGATTACGCCGATGCGATGCCCCATGAATTGTCGGGCGGCCAACAGCAGCGGGTGGCCTTGGCGCGCGCGCTTGCGCCAGAACCCAAATTGATTCTACTTGATGAGCCGTATTCTGGCTTGGACAGCCGCCTCAGGGAACGCATCCGCGATGATATGCTTCATATCCTGAAAGAATTGGAAGCCTCGGTGTTGATGGTCACCCATGACAGCGAAGAAGCCATGTTTATGTCTGATCATATTTTGGTGATGCGCGATGGCCGCATTGAACAGACCGGCCGCCCCATTGATCTTTATTGCCGGCCGAAAAACGCTTTTGTGGCGGAATTCTTTGGCGAGGTGAATCGCTTTGACGGCATGATCATCGGCAATACCTTCACCACGCCCTTTGGCAATTATCAATTTCGAAACGCAAAAGATGGCGATGACGCCTCGATGGTGATCCGTCACGAAGGGTTGGTGGTTCGTAATGATGGCGAGCCGAACGCTGAGATTGTCGAAACGCGGCTTCTTGGGCGGTATACTTTTATTCACTTATCGATGACGCTGAAGAATGGTGAAGATTTGCACTTGCACGCCCGCATCCCCGGGCTAAATATGTTCGCACCAGGGGATCGGGTGTCGCTGACCATCGATGAAAGCCAGACATTTATTTTCCCGACGCCATAATTTCTTCATCTTCATCGTTGCAGAAGCAAGTGGGTTATGGCTATAGTCTTATTTTAATTAACCCTTTTATCAAAGAGAGCAAAAAAATGGGCGCTTTTGGCATCTGGCAGTGGATTGTGATCCTGCTTATCGTTCTAATCCTCTTCGCACGTCCGGGAAAAATTTCCGGCATCATGGGGGATTTTGGCAAGGGAATGCGTAATTTCAAATCTGGCCTGAAAGACGATAAGGCCGTTGAAGAGGATGACGCTGAAGAGGTAGAGGTCATCGAAGCCGCTCCCGCAAAGAAGAGAGCCGCGAAGAAGAAAAAGGCTGTCAAAAAGAAAGCCGCCAAAAAGGCCGCGCGTAAAACCAAGGCTAAGTCTTAATATCCATTTGGTTCATAGGTCTTCTAGGTAGGCAGTCATGTTGGATTTAGGTTGG
>CAJXME010000077.1 GCA_913056245.1 uncultured Alphaproteobacteria bacterium
ACCGCCTAAAAAAATCTCCCTTTTTTCGTTGGTGGAATCTGTCGTGGCTGATTATCAAGATGCGGGGCAAAGCGTCACTTTAGCGGAAACCAATTTGTCCAAAGTAACGGGGCGAACAATCCTTTTTAGCGGTGGGGACAAGGGTAAATGGCTCCAAAAACCAACACCATCCCCTCAAATCGTGATCATAGCCCAGCCCCTTGCTCTAAAACGCGCCTTGTCAAACCTGATGGATAATGCCCTCAAATATGGACGAAAGGCCATGGTTTCCGTTGAGGCGAATTCCGTTGAGGCTCAAATCCATATTGATGATTTTGGCACTGGCATCGACCCGGCAAAATTGCAACGCCTCACCTCCCCCTTTCAACGTGGGGATAACATTGGCCAGGTCAAAGGGAGCGGGATTGGCCTTGCTATCGTCACCACCATCGCAGAACAGCATGGCGGACGATTGGAATTTACAAAAGGTCAATTCGGCATCAGAGCCACCCTCACTCTTCCGCGGTAGTAAGCAATCCCTTAAGTAAGCCATCTAGACTTTTATATATTGGTATTACCCTCACCTATCCCCCAATTAGATACGAAAATGAAAAGGGGCAGTGTTCGTCATTGCAAATAATGACGGTGATATAGCACATGGCCTCAATATTGAGCGCCTCAATTACATTTGGGCAAGGCTCGATATTTCATTTATAAATGCTTATGGAGACTTATTAGAGAGTATTCTTGATACTCGTGACTTGGCCTTTGAGTATAGCAAAAGCACGAAGAGGCTAGTTGTTTCTCTTGCCGTTATTAACCACATCAGCCTCAGAGAACACTCATAGCGCAGGCTCAAGTCAAGACTGCCAGAGGGATGTGTGATCCACTCCTTCCATCACAGCCTTCGAGATCGTCTCAGAGCGGTTGAATGCCCCTCCGATATCGTAGATGCCATAGGTGGCTGGACCACAGAAGGCATAGACAATGCTATGGCAAAGGCTATGACCTCAACGTCAAAGCAAAGTGGATGGAAATGATTATGGCAATACGCGATTAATTCATTATGATATTGTTGGTTTATGAAGAACAGAGATTATGATTTCATTATCATCGGAGCGGGTTCGGCCGGTTGTGTACTTGCCAATGAATTAAGTGCCGATGCCTCGTGCAAAGTGCTTATTCTTGAAGCGGGGCCGATGGATCGAAGTCTTTTTATTCATATGCCCGCTGGTGTTTACCGCGTGTTTCGAGACCCTGCGCTTAACTGGAATTACTTTACTGCAAATGAAGATGGACTGTGTGATCGAACGATTTACACCCCGAGGGGGCGGGTGGTCGGCGGATCATCATCCATCAACTCAATGGTCTATATGCGTGGCCATCGGCTTGATTATGATGGATGGGCCGAAGAGTTCAACTTACCGGAATGGAGTTTCAACAACTGCCTGCCCTATTTTATAGCCGGCGAGCATTATCAGGGTGACGCCACCGAATGGCGCGGTAAAACCGGCAGGCTTGGGGTGAAACAGGCCAATTATCCTGACCCGCTTTACGATGCTTTTCTTGCCGCGGGCGAGCAATCCGGGCAGGGGCGATCTGATGATCTTAACGGCGCTAATCCGGAAGGCCTTTCACGACTCGATTGTACCGTCATGAATGGCAAAAGATGCAGTGCCGCCACCGCTCATCTAAAACCCGCACTTTCAAGGCCTAATCTCACCCTCATTCATTCCGCCGACATTCAGCAGATACTTCTTAATGGCAACAAAGCCCAAGGGGTGGTCTTTACCCATCGCGGCGAGCGCATCACGATCAATGCTGGGCGAGAAGTGATTCTATGTGGAGGGGCAATCAATTCGCCCAAACTTCTTATGTTATCTGGCATTGGCCCTGAAAATGATCTGAAAGGCTGCAACATCAAGCCCCGGATTCATCTGCCGGGCGTTGGCCAAAATCTGCAGGATCATGCCAAGATCAGATTGCAATTCGAATCCAAAAAGCGCCTTCCGTTTCATTCGATCAACAACCCCTTCAATAAATTAAAGGCCGGTATCAACTGGATGCTGACTGGCAGCGGCATGGCGGCATCAAACATCTGGGAGGCTGGCGGCTTGATCCGTAGCAACAGTGACGTCACCCATTCCAATCTGCAATATCATTTTGGCCCCCTTGGTTTCACCATATCGAATGGAAAGATAAAAGTAGAGCAGGCTTTCTCCCTGAATGTTGATCAGATGCGTCCTAAAAGCACCGGCGAAATAAAGCTGAACCCTTCCGATCCCTATAAAAGTCCCATGATTAACTTTCGATACATGAATGACCCCTATGATCTGAACGAAATGGTGGAAGCGGTTTACATGGCAAGAGACCTCGTCTCACAACAAGCCTTTGATGAGTTCAGAGGGGCAGAAATGAAACCAGGTGATCAGTTCAAATCTGAAGAAGAGATCAAAGATATGCTCCGTGCGAATATTGAAACCGCTTATCATCCCAGTTGCACCTGCCGAATGGGATATGATGATGATGCGGTGACCGATAGTGAGTTCAGAGTACACGGAATTGAGGGGTTAAGGGTTGTTGATGCGTCTGTTATGCCGAGAATTGTTAGTGCAAATTTGAACGCGCCTATTCAAATGATGGCAGCACGTGCGGCAGATTTCATCCTTGGAAGGCCACAATTAGATCCAGTAAATTTGGAATATTCAACCTAGGCTCAAGAAACATGATCCGTGGAAACAGTCTTGAAATGGTGCTGTGTATAGGCTTCGAACTCTGTCCCGGGGAGCCACTTTTCCCTCCATCATGATCACAGCAAGACGGATTAGAACCGCCTCCCTTCATATGACGAGCGTGGCATCGACACGCGGGGGTCCAATCCGTCCCGGGGAGCTCATTGCACCCATCCTGAATAAACGATGACCAGATTCCACGCTTGAGGCCTTTGATGCTGGTTGTTACCTTATCACATTATAGGTGCATATATGACCAACACAGAACCAATGCTTATTTTGTTCATTACGATTTTTTTGACAATCGCATGGATGAAGTACAACCAGCGTGATAGAGGGTTTTCAAAACTGATCGTTTGGGGCGTTTGGGTGTTAATCATTGTCATTGGTTTAACGGCTCTTGGGTATTACCAGTAACAATAAACGACTGTATAATCGCGGATAATGTTGTTTCATGGAGGGTTTGTGATGACATCATTTCGCGTTTATGGGATCAGCGGTGCTGGGTCGTTAGTTGTTGAGTATATTCTGGCCTTGGCGGGGGCCAATTATGAATTGATCTGCCTTGAAAAAGAAGACCGTGATGGCGAAGCCTTCCGCCGCATTTCCCCTGCCGGCCAAATCCCAGCGCTCGAAACCCCCGAAGGCGATACCATCTTTGAAAGCCTAGCGATCACGATCTATCTGCTGGAGCGTTTCCCAGATGCGGGGTTGATTGCACCCCAAGGCCATCCTCAGCGTATGCATTGCTTGCAGTGGTTGTCGTTTTTGTCATCCTCGCTATATTCCGCCAATCTTCGCTTCTATTATCCCGACCGGTATGGCCCTGAAAATGAAGTCCGATCTATGGCTCAATCGGAGCGGCGCGCGATCTATGATCTCATCGATGCGCAATCGCTGCCTTATTTGGCGGGTGAAACCATGAGCGCGGCTGATCTTTACCTCTATATGCTGCTGATGTGGGATGAAACGCTTGATGAGGAATTGGCGTCTCGGCCGAATATGCAGCGTATTGCTGAAAAGGTCGGCGCCCTCCCAGAAGTGCAAGGGGTTATGGCACGACAACCTTAGGGTTTTGAAATCTTAACAGCCATAAAAATTCACCAAAACCCAAAACGTGCATGGTTTTTGCATGATCGGGGTAAGGCCTTGCCTATCCTTGAGGAGTTTTGGTCATGTACACCCCGGTTTTTCCAAGCCTGAAAACAAACGCGTTCTATTTTTTTGAAACCGAAAGCCGCAAAAAAGACCGCGTTATCGCGCGCATCATGTCCAGCATGGTGTCCATGAGCATCTTATTGGTCGCGGGTTTTGCGCCCATTTGATTGCGCCTTCTTGATCTGCTCCGTTTTATTTTGAAAACCCGCTTTCCATCCCCTTGAAAATACCTTTCAAGCGTTTTGACACATGGGCCGATGGCGTTTCCGGCGCAAAGGCGGTGTTGTTAGGCTTTAAGTGTGGAATTAAAACATAAATCCCCATCCCTAAAGACAGCAATAACATAATTAATACAATAGTTTTTACGGCAATCTTAAACATAAATCTTACACATAAAACACCCTTCCCTTTTATAGGGTGACCAATGCCATTTCATTTGTAAAGGCCTCGGCTGAAAAGGGGTCAATCTCCCCTCTTGAATTGACCCATATAAAAACCACATATCCAATAATTGATAGCAATCACCCTTTTGGAGATGAACATGAGTGATGAAAACAATTGCGGTTGCGGCCGCAGCCCCACAGGCAAATGCGTCGGTTGGCATAGCCTAACCGAAGACCAATACGCTGAGAAAAAAAGCACAATGGGAAGCCAAACAAGCGGCGAAGAAAAAAGACGAACAAGCCTAATAAGAAACTAGGTTTGTGTTATGGCGCGATATGCTGAACCGATAAGCCCAGCGCTTGGGCAGCGGTATCCGGCACCGCCGCAAAACCGATAAAAGCCGAAAAGGACGCCGGTGATGGCGGCGCAAGCCGAATTTCCAGCGCTCCGCCTTGATCTAAGAAACGTCTGATCTCTGGCGCGATATCCGAAAAGGTATTGGGAGCAAAACTGCCCAGCGCAAACGCGATTTCATTCATAATTGAATCCACGGCTTGATATCGGGTCATATTTTGGCCGCGCCGATAATCATCCAGCATCAAGGCTAACATGCCATCGTCATCAATCGTCAATCGCAACCCGTTCAAAAAACCGCCCGCCAGCATCATCCCCAACAATTCATCATCAAGGTCATCGCCTTGATCTTTCATCGCCGCGTCAATGATGATCAGCGATGAATTCAAAATGCCGACGCCAATATCCAATTCCACCCCGCCCGCGTCGAGCATCGAAACAACCATTTCAACCGTCGTATCAAGACGATCTGATTTCGGTTCCGCGTTTGAATACATCCGCATATTCAAGGTCAGATCATCACGATTAATGCGATTCAAAAATTGCTGGAAATCATAGTTGGAAGGGTCGATATCGCGCCTGAAGACGGCGTTTCGCAAATCGATGGTCACATTCTGGATGGGCGTATGGGTCAGGATCGGAAAATCAACATTTTCCCCATCAATCAGCAGCGCATCGATTGTGATCATCAAGCGATTGTTTTCATAAACCGAGATGGCGTTGATCATCAACCGCCCAACATCTTTGAGATGATCAAACTGATCGAGGTCTAGTGACCGAAAACTGCTGGCGTTTGACGGGAAAACAAGCGATGACCAATTGATGTCATCAATAACGATCATCATCTCGTCATCACGGATAACAATGCCATCCATTTCAAAGCGTTCCACGTTAAACTCATTGCCAGATTGGCTTGTTTTCATGAGATAACGTTTGGCGGTAAGACGCATGCCATCATCAAACAACACCGTCAGATCGCTCGCATATCCATTAAAGGTTTGGGGGTCAATCTTCCCCGTTTCATAAGTCAGGGTGGCCCCATCAAGGCGCATGGTTTCATAGGCATGGGCGATGGTGGCCATGCAAATCAGGCCGATGGTGACGATTAATCTTTTGATCAGGGTTGTTTTCATTGGCTTTTGTCGGCTTTTGTCATCCTATTCCAAAAATATTGTCGCAGGCTATTGATGACAAGTCCAGTTGCGATTAGTTTCATTAAAAAATCTGGAGTGTTTCTCATGTCTCAACCACCCTTTAATTGGGAAGACCCTTTTCAACTCGACCAGCAACTGAGCGACGATGAGCGCATGGTGATGGAGAGCGCCCGTCGATTCGCGCAAGATCAATTGATGCCGCGCGTCATTGCTGATTATCGTGATGAAAGTTTTGATCGCAGTATCATGACCTCCTTTGGCGAAATGGGCCTGCTTGGCTCGACCATTCCAGAAGAATATGGCGGCGGGGGGATGAACCATGTTT
>CAJXME010000078.1 GCA_913056245.1 uncultured Alphaproteobacteria bacterium
CTCAACGTCGTTGGATTCTTCCTTCATCAAGGGTGAAGATGCATCATGAACATGCAGTAAATAATCAGCAAAAACAACTTCTTCCAAGGTGCTTTTGAACGCTTCTATCAACTCTGTTGGCAATTGGCTGATAAACCCTACTGTATCGGATAAAACAATCTTCCGTCCCGAAGGGAGGGTGGTGGCGCGCATGGTCGGATCAAGGGTGGCAAAGAGCATATCCTTGGACAAAACCCCTGCCCCCGTGATGGCGTTAAACAGCGTCGATTTCCCTGCGTTGGTGTAACCGATCAGCGCGATAGTGGGGGTTTCAGCACGGTCGCGGTTTTGCCGTTGCAAAAGACGGGTGCGTTCGACATCCGCCAATTCTTTTTTGATTTGCCCCACGCGCTGCATCAACATCCGGCGATCCAATTCGATTTGCCGTTCGCCTGGACCGCCAAGAAAGCCGCCGCCGCCACGCTGACGCTCAAGGTGTGTCCAACTTCGCACCAAGCGACTGCGCTGAAAGGTCAAAGCGGCCAATTCGACTTGCAACCGCCCCGCATGGGTGCTTGCGCGGGCGCCAAATATTTCGAGAATAAGAGCGGTGCGATCAATCACTTTGCACCCGGTGATATTTTCAAGGTTGCGTTGCTGAACCGGCGCCAAATCGCAATTCATGACGATCAATGGCGCGCCAAACTCTTCATCTTGGCCTTCGGCGCGTTCTTTGAGTTGATCGGCGTAACCTTTGCCAATAAATGTCCCCGCGCGCGGCCTGTTCAAGGCCGTAATATCAGCGAAGACCACATCCACGCCAATGGCTTCCACCAACCCGCAAGCCTCTTCAAGGCATAGCGCTGGAGGCCTCGGCAAAGGCGCATGTTTATTGTCGGGGTGAATAACAAAGGCGGTCTGCTGACCCATAATGTTCCAAAACCTTCCTATGGCCGCTCATATCAATGAAAGCGACAGTTCTACTTGATTTATAGGGGGTTATCACAGAAAGTGAAGCCTTATCCGATCGTCAACCAAACAAAAATAAGGCGTCATATGTCTCTTAAAACACGCATTTCCATTGATATTTTTTCCGATATCATCTGCCCTTGGTGTTTTATTGGCAAACGCCGTCTTGAACTGGCCATCGTGCAGCATGGCGGGGTTGAGGTGGATATCACATGGCGGGCGTTTTTGCTCAATCCGGCCATGCGCCGCGAAGGCATGGATCGGCAAGCCTATATCGATGCCAAATTTGGTCAAGCCGGGGCTAGTTTTTATGAACGAATCGCGGGCACTGGCAAAGAAGTGGGGATCAATTTTGACTTTTCCGCGATCACCAAAACCCCCGATAGCCGCCCATCGCATAGCCTTGTTCTTTCCGCAGGTCGTCAAGCCGATGCCGTCAAGCAAGCGCTGTTTGATGCTTATTTTCTTCAAGGTCGCGATATTGGCGATGATGACGTTCTGCAAGACATCGCGAATCAATTTGGCCTCGCCTATCCCGCCGATCAAACGGTGTTCGATCAAATAAATCGTGATTTAGCAGAGGCCAATCGCCTTAATATTCAGGGCGTGCCGTTTTTCATCATCGCGGGTGAATGGGCCATTTCAGGCGCTCATCCTCCTGAAACCTTTATGCCTCTTTTTGACGCCGCCATCGCCAAAGCCACATCAGCTTAGCCAACCTTATACCGTCAAGCCCACAAGGTCTTGAACCGCTTGCTTGACCACACGCGCCCGGCTTGATAGCGGCAGGGTCTGCTTCATCACCAAACGGTGATCGCCGGTCAAGATCAATTGACCATTTTTAGAGGCGATATGCGCGATCAGCCGATCAGGATTCGGGAAACTGTTGTTTCGGAAGGCCAAACTGACCCCTTTTGGCCCCGCGTCAACTTTCGAGACATTCGCCATGCGGCACAGAATTTTGATCGAGATGGTGTCTAAGAGGTTTTTCACCTCATCGGGGATAACCCCAAACCGATCCACCAATTCAGCGGTCAATTGATCCAATTCATCATGGCTTTCCATGGCCGCAATCCGCCGATAAAGCGACAGGCGCACCGTCAAATCTTCCACATAGCCATCTGGGATCAGCACAGCGGTGCCCATATTGATGACCGGCGACCATGAGGCTTCTTCCGCCGCCACATCATCTTCGCCCATCTTAGCGGCGATCACCGCTTCTTTGAGCATCTCTTGATAAAGTTCAACCCCCACTTCGCGGACATGGCCCGATTGCTCATCGCCTAAAAGATTGCCCGCGCCGCGAATATCAAGATCATAGGACGCCAAGGAAAACCCTGCCCCAAGCGCATCCAGCGTCTGCATGACTTCCAACCGGCGTTTAGCATTCGGGGTTAACAACCGCGATGGATCGGTGGTCAGGTAAGCGTAAGCGCGCTGACGGCTTCGCCCAACACGCCCGCGCAATTGGTAGAGTTGCGATAGGCCAAACATATCCGATCGGTTGATGATCATCGTATTGGCCGAAGGAATATCAATGCCGCTTTCGATGATATTGGTGGAGAGCAGAATATCCCCTTCCCCTTCGCCAAAGCGCGTCATGGCTTCATCCAAATCAGCGGCGGGCATTTGCCCATGCGCCGTGATGATCTTCGATTCCGGCACAATCGATAACAAGCGATCATAAACCCGATCCAGTTGATCAATGCGGGGGCAAACGCAGAAAACCTGACCGCCACGGAAGCGTTCACGGCGAATGGCTTCAGCCAGAACCACGCCATCCCAAGGGCCAACCGATGTTCGCACCGCCAAACGATCCACCGGCGGGGTCGCGATGATGGACATCTCCCGCACGCCGCTAAGCGACATTTGCAAGGTTCTGGGGATCGGCGTCGCGGTTAAGGTCAGGACATGGATATCACCACGCAAGGATTTCAGCCGTTCTTTTTGGGTCACCCCAAAGTTTTGCTCCTCATCAACGATAACCAAGCCAAGGTTGTTATAGTCAAGGGATTTGGAGAGCAAAGCATGGGTGCCAATGATTACCTGACAATCGCCTGATGCGATTTCCTTCTTGAGCAAGCTGGCTTGACTGGTGGTGGTCATGCGCGACAACACCCCGACTTTGACAGGGAAGCCCTTAAACCGATCCGAAAAGGTTTTGCCATGTTGCCGCGCCAATAGGGTCGTTGGCGTCACCAGCGCCACTTGATAGCCCGCCATGGCGACGGCAAAAGCCGCGCGCATCGCGACTTCCGTTTTGCCAAAGCCAACATCACCGCAAACCAAGCGATCCATCACCCGCCCCGAGGACAAATCCCCCATCACGTCTTCAATCGCGTCCAATTGGTCATCGGTTTCTGCATAGGCAAAGCGTTGGCAAAATTCTGCAAAAACGCCGGGGTCTGGGATGATCGGTTCTGCCTTGGCGGTCTCACGCGCGGCGGCAATTTTGATCAATTGTTCGGCGATATCTTTGATGCGGCCTTTGATCTTGGCTTTGCGCGATTGCCACCCCGCTCCGCCCAGTTTATCCAACTGCCCCTCGCCGCCTTCCTTGCCGTAACGCGACAGAAGGTCAATGTTTTCCACGGGCAAAAATAATTTATCCCCGCCGGCGTAAACAATCAGCAAGCATTCGTGATCAGCCCCGCCGGTGGTGATCCTCTCTAAGCCTTCGTAACGCCCGATCCCGTGATCAACATGAACCACCAGATCGCCCGTCGACAAACTGGACACTTCGCGCAGGAAGTTTTCGCCGCGGCGGCGTTTGCCTTGTGGCCGTGCAATCCGTGAGCCGTAAATATCCTTTTCCGTGATGACGGCAAGGCCGGGGAGGATAAATCCATCTTCAATCGGCCAAACCGCGGAATGGACACCGCCTGATTTAAGCCCGGTTAATTGCGTGACCGGCCGAATACCAAAACGCGCGGGCAGATGTTCGGCGATCAACTCATCCATCCTCGTGCGCGATCCTTCGGTGGACGCGGCTAAAATAACCACATGATCTTTGGCGAGATTTGGGATGGCTTCAGCCACCGCATGACTGGGCGATGTGCTAGCCCCTTCTCCTGTCATTTTGTTTTCGGTGGGGGCTGTGTGATAAATCGCGCCTCTCTTGCCGCCGATATCAACGCCGACACCGACCTCGCCTTCTTGGCGCTGGAACCGAGACAAATCAAAATGAAGCCGATCGTTGCACCACTCTTTGAATTGCTCTTGGGTGAGATAAAGCTGATCCGGCGGCAGCACCCGCCAAATATGATCTTCGTCGGTGCTATCACCCGCTTCTAATCGTGCGGTGTAAAAATCATGGATTTGATCAAAACGCAGTTGCGCGGCCGTTTGGCTATCAGGATCAAACATCACCGGCGCGCCCGCCGTGTAATCCGACAGATGCACCAAGCCATCATGAAACAGCGGCAACATATGCTCCATGCCGGGATAATGGCGGCCTTCACTAACCGAGGCGTAGAGCGGGTCTTTTGAAGCATTGGCGCCAAAATGTTCCAAATACCGCCGCCGAAAAATCGCGATGCGATCATCGTTCAAGATCAATTCGCTGACGGGATTAAGGATAAGCGATTGGATCGCGCCGGTGCTGCGTTGCGTTTCCGCATCAAAGGTTTTGATGGTTTCGACTTCAGTGTCAAAAAAATCGATCCGCACCGGGTCCGCATAACCCGGAGGGAAAACATCGATGATGCTGCCTCGGATGGCGTATTCGCCTGATTCCCGCACTGTTTCACTGCGGTGATAACCATTGCTGACGGCGAAATGGGAGAAATCGCGTTGCAGCATATTCTGGCCAATGGCAATGCTCAACCGCGCATCATCAAAATAGGATTTGGGCGGCAATAACTGCAACCAAGCGTTGATGGTGGTGAGCAAAAACCAAGGCTTGGCCTTTGCTGAAGCATCTTGGTCTTGCAAGGCGGCTAAACACCGCAAGCGTTGCCCCACCAAAACGCCATTCGGCGACACGCGATCATAAGGCAAGCCATCCCATGCCGGCAGGGTGAGGATATCCTCAGGATTGACCCCGATCATTTGAAGCGAGGCCTGCATTCTGGCCATCGCGGCATCATCAACCGCAACAAACACCGCTTGGTTGCCATGGGATTGAGCAAGATGCGACAGCGCCAAGGCATCCGCGCCTTCGGGCATGCCCCAAACCTGACCAGATTTCTGGCAATCCCATTCTTTGAATAAATCAAACATACGCTAAGACCGGGACAGGCACCACGCGATCAGATGATCAAGGGCTAAATTAGAAACATTGGCAGGAGGCTGTGATTGACCGCTGACCCAAGACCAAATCGCGGGATCACCAAAATCCAGAAGGGCTTCATAATCATCAAGGACAGCATCGTCTAAATTCGGCAGAACGTCGCGCGCGAATTCGCCCAGCAACGTGTCGGTTTCCTTGGTGCCCGTGTAACTGGAGCGATAAATCAACCGCCGAATTCGGTTCTCGCGGCTTTCAACGGCGGTGCTGTTCTGATCGGTCATCTGCAAGGGCGCCCATTCAACAATCAATAGGGATCGGCTTCGCATCGTAAGAACAGATGCGAAATCGATTATTATGATCTATCATGGACAAGTGAAAATGCAAGATAACGACCGAAAAGAAAGCCGGAAAAGTGTCCAATCAAAGCCGCTATAAACGGTTTCAGCGCCCTGAGACGCTGTTTGGATTATTCGCCCCCATGGTGGCCCTGCCCGGCGTGGGCGATAAACTGGCGAGCGTGCTGAAAAAAAAGGTCGGCAATTACGTGATCGATTTGCTGCGGCATTTGCCCGTCGGCGTCATTGATCGAACCCGCCACCCCAATATTCCGGATATTGAACACGGCTCAATGGTGACCATCGAGGTTTTGATCACCAAGCATGACAAACCGCCTCGGCAAAGTCGGCGTCCTTGGCGGGTGCACGCGGAAAACGAAACCGGCCATGTCGATTTGATTTTTTTCCGCACAAAGGGCGATTATGTCGAAAAACTCTTGCCCGTGGGCAAGCGCCGCATCGTCAGCGGCCGCGCCGAATGGTTTCAGCATAATGTTCAAATCGCCCATCCCGATCATGTGATTGATCCCGCCAATCCAAGCCTTCTGCCGCTTTATGAGCCGGTTT
>CAJXME010000079.1 GCA_913056245.1 uncultured Alphaproteobacteria bacterium
AGCGCACCAAATCAAGCATGACCAAGCCAAAGAGGGCAATCGCCAGTGCCGCTATCGTCAGAAACATCGGCTGCTGGAACTGAATTCCCCAGCCGATGGCAACCCCTGCCTGCCTTAAGCCAAGCAAGACGCCGCCGAGAATCAGAAAAGATACAATCACGCCAGCGGCGGTCGCCAGAAAAGACAAACGCACCTCATCAGGCTTTGCGCCGCCCTGCCCCATCACCGCGCCCAGTTTCAGCGAGATCACCGGCAAGACACAAGGCATGATGTTCAAAATCACCCCCCCAAGGAAAGCCACCATGATCATCAGCATCCATTCGCTGGACGGCATTTCGGGGATGCGATTGGCGGCGACCCCCGCTTCAATTTGCGCGGGCATTTCCAGCAACCAAGCGGGGCTGATGGCGGTCACCGTCACAGCCTGCCCGATCAGCTCTTCTGGCGCTTTACCCGTCACTTTGATTGCGGCCTGCCCCGATTGCCAAAGGGGCGCGGCAAAGGCAAAACCGGAAGCCGCTTCGATCAACACATCATCAGGGGCTTCCTCAAGCGGCAAACCGCCTTGCTCAAACGAGGCATAAAGCGTATCGCCATCAAGCACCAAGCGGGTAAGGCTGACCCCCGCGGCGGTGGAGGCGCGCGGCACCCGCGCCTTAAATTGAGCGATATCCCGCGCTTCCCTTGCGATCTGACCATCGCCTTTCGGCAAGGAGAGGGTGAGTGTTTCGCGCAACGGAATGCACACATCACTGCACACAAGCCCCTCAAAAGGAATAGCAAGATCAAACCCTTTTCCCGGATTGGCGAGATCAAGCCGCAACGGGTAAATCACACGATCACCGTAACCAAAACTATCAAACCCAAGGATTGAGAATCGCTTTGGCGCAGGGAAAAACATCTCATGCCCGGCAATTGCTGACGTCTTGCTGAAATCAAGCGTGGGCGGCAATCCCGCATCCCCCGGCGATCGCCAATAGATTTTCCACCCCGGCGCGAGTTTCACCTCAAGCCCCGCTTCCACCGATTGATGATCAGCAATACTATCGATCGCGGTGACAAGGCGGGCTTGCATTTCTGATCCACCTTGCCAAGGGCCTGAGGCGGCAAAACTAGGCTTAGGCATCAATAAGGCCATAAGCGCCAGTGCCAAAACAATCGCGGCGGTCAAAACAAAGCCAATAGGTCGAAGGGATATCATCATGCGGTCAATATAGCCTATTGCGGTGAAATTTCAGCCTTTTTGCTGACATTCTGGGAATAATTTGCCCTTCTTTTGCGGCGTTAAGATGGCAATCTTATTCTCGCCTTTTTTCGATTGGCATAATGATCTGGTCAAAAAACGATTTCCGTTTTACCCTAATCATAGAAACAGAGGAAAACATGTCAGCATTTCTTACAGGACAATTGCTTGTCGCGATGCCGCAAATGGATGATAAGCGGTTTCGCCATACGGTTTTGCTGATTTGCAGTCACGATGAAAATGCCGCTATGGGCGTCATCGTCAATCAACCTCGTGAAGACCTTCACCTGAGCGATTTGGCCGAACAATTGGGGATTGGCACGCCGCGATTTAATGCGCTTGATCCAATTTATAACGGCGGGCCGATGGAACAATCCCGAGGCATTGTGATCCATTCCAGCGAACATATGCTGCCCGATAGCCTGACCATCACGCCGGAAATGGGGATGACCTCAAACATCAAGATTCTTTCAGAAATCGCCAATGGCTATGGGCCAAGCGATTATTTGATCGCCCTTGGTCACGCCAGTTGGACCGGCGGGCAACTTGAACGCGAATTGCACGATAACGTTTGGCTCACCATGCCCTATGAGGCTGATCTGGTGTTTGACCAACAGGTCAATGAGATTTGGTCGAGCTGCTTTAGCCGCCTTGGGATTGCCACGGCGCATCTGTCGCCAGTCGCAGGCAACGCCTAATTCCTAAAAAACCGTATGATTAAGCGGCAAAGGCTTTCGCCAATTGCTCTTCATCCATCCACGCCTCGGCCTTAGCGGGACCAATCCCGGCCAAGACCGGCGAAGACATGAGCAAGCGTTGCGCCACACGGCGAATATCATCACAGGTGATGGCATCAATTTCCGCCAAAATCTCATCCGATGATTTGACTTGACCAAACAGCAATAGATGCCGCGCTTGGCTTTCCCCCACAGCAGAGACGCTTTCTTGCTGCATACGAAGGCTAGCCCGCAATTGCGCCACGGCACGGCGGGTTTCATCTTCGGTGGCATGCGCCGCAAGATCAAACAATTCCGTGCCGGTCAGGGCGATCATTTGGCTGGCGTCATCCATCGATGTGCCGGCATAAACGGCGAGAACGCCGCTATCGGAAAGAGGTTGGCTGAAGGAAAAGACGCTATAGCACAAGCCGCGCTTTTCACGCGCTTCTTGGAAAAGCCGTGACGACATCCCGCCACCAAACAACACCGACAAGGCCGATAACGCCATGCGATCATCGTCACCCACGGCCAATCCTTCCAACCCAATCACCAAATGCGCTTGTTCAAGATCGCGGGTCATAATGTTCCGGCGAGGGGCTTTAACGCTGGGCCAAGTGGGTTTCTGGCGTTGCGCTTGATGCGCTTGGCGCTGAAGATCGCCAAAATGCTCTTCCACCAAAGCCAGCAATTGGTCATGCTCCACCGCGCCCGCCGCTGATACGATGATGTTATCGGCTGCGTAATGACGGCGCATGAAGGCTTGCAAATCAGCGCCAGCAAAACCGTTGACGCTGTCATGGGTGCCAAGGATGGGCCGCCCTAACGGGTGATCGGGATGGCTGGTCGATTGAAAGAGATCAAAAACAATATCGTCAGGCGTGTCGAAAGCCTGACCAATTTCTTGAATAATGACGCCTTTTTCGCGGGCGATTTCTTCCGAAGGGAAGGTCGAATGGATCAAAATATCAGCCAGTAAATCAATGCCAAAGCCGAGGTCTTCCGGCATCAGGCGCAGATAATACGCGGTTTCTTCGCGGCTGGTATGAGCGTTGATATAGCCGCCCTTATCTTCGACTTGGCGCGCGATATCAGCAGCGTCACGGCGCGCCGTGCCTTTGAAGGCCATATGTTCGAGCATATGCGCGATGCCATGTTCCGCCGCCGCTTCATCACGCGCACCAGCATTGACCCAAAATCCCACGGAGACGCTCTGGGCAGAGGCCATCCCAGCGGAGACCACCCGCAATCCAGACGATAAGGTTGTCACTTGCACATCATGCGTCATGCTATTGCCGTTTCATCCGATCAACAAAATCCGCGATATCTTGAGGCTGTGATGAGGTGTGATGCACCCGGGTTTCGCGCTCCATCAAATCGCTCAGATGCGGCGGCAGCGCCGGCCGTTCGCCCGTGGCTTTTTCCACCGCATCAGGGAATTTGGCGGGATGCGCGCAAGCCAGCGCTACGATCGGTGTGTCTGCGTCAACGCTAGAGGTATCGCGGGCTTGATGCGCGGCATATACCCCCACCGCCGAATGCGGATCAAGCACCATGCCGGTTGCGGTTTTAACCCGCACAATTTCAGCAAGCGTGCCATCATCATACAGCCGCCAAGCCTGAA
Organism: uncultured Alphaproteobacteria bacterium; assembly: GCA_913056245.1. Taxonomy (GTDB): domain Bacteria; phylum Pseudomonadota; class Alphaproteobacteria; order Puniceispirillales; family UBA1172; genus JAGWAQ01. The sequence continues at coordinate 3,584 of CAJXME010000079.1, forward strand.
ACAATTGCCGTGCTGACGCGAGAATTTCCGGTGCAACATCAAACCGGCCGGTGTCGGCAAATGCCGCCATTAAGCGCTGAACCGCGCCGTGATCCCGCCCCAGCATTTCAAACAACAGACGCTCGAAATTGCTCGACACTTGAATATCCATCGATGGGCTTAATGAAGGCTCAACAGATTGCCGCTCCATCGCGCCGGATTCAAAAAACCGCGTCAGAATATCGTTGCGGTTGGACGCGCAAATCAAAGTCGAAATGGGCAACCCCATTTGCTTGGCGACATAACCCGCAAAAATATTGCCAAAATTCCCCGTCGGCACGGAAAAGGCGACGGGTTTATCGGGTGCGCCAAGCGCCAATGCTGAGGTCACGTAATAGACAATCTGCGGCATCAACCGCGCCCAATTGATCGAATTGATCGCCGATAAGCCCACACGATCGCGAAAATCAAGATCACGGAAAAGCGCTTTCACCGCGTCTTGGCAAGCGTCGAAATCGCCTTCCACCGCCACAGCAAAAGCGCCATCAGCGACGACGGATGTCATTTGCCGTTCTTGGATTGGCGACACGCGGCCATCGGGGAAGAGAATGAAAATATCGACAAAATCACGCCCTTGAAACGCCTCGAGGGCGGCGGAGCCGGTATCACCGCTGGTGGCGCCAAGGATCACGGCGCGCTTGCCCCGGGCTTTCAGCGCGCGATCAAAAGCCCGCGATAAAAATTGCATGGCGTAATCTTTGAAGGCGATGGTGGGGCCATGGAATAATTCACAGACATGAATGCCATTGCCAATATCTTGAAGCGGCGCGACATCAGGATGGGAGAAATTTTTATAGGTATCCTCCACCATGGCCGCCATTTCCGAGGTGCCAATTTCGCCATCGGTGAAGCGTGCCATGATCGCGGTGGCGACCTCTTGATAGGATTTGCCCTTCAAGGCGCGCCAATCATCGGCTGACAATTGCGGATAGGTTTGCGGCACGAAAAGACCGCCATCACGCGCCAAACCAGACAGCAACGTGTCTTCAAAACCTAGGGGACCATCACCACCACGGGTTGAAATATACTGCATGAGGATTAATCCTTTTTGCCACCAAAACGAAGCCGACCTGCCTGCATATGCCACGAAAGATAGACGCCGACAAGCCCCAGCGCGATGCCATACCAAGTTAAAGCATATTGCCAGTGATCGTTGGGAATGTTGATTTCAACCGCCGCGCCAATGGGGAGAACATAGGCGCCGGGTTTGCGCAAGACATCCGCCGAATAACTCATAATCACTTGATCGCCTAAACGATGGTGATTTTGAATGTCATCAATCTTCAAGGTGAACCAATCGTCTTGGGCAGGGTTGTTATCCGGCACGAAATAGCCTTTTTGGCGTTGCAAGCGGAGGATCGCTTCGACGGCGACATCACCGTCTTGCAAGGTCGATGGGCGACTTTCAGGGCGGCGGTAATCTTCCGCCACCCAGCCGCGATTGAGCAAGAGAATTCGCCCATCTTCAAGTTTCATCGGCGTGATGACGTGGTAACCTGCCGTGCCTTCAAACGTGCGGCCGATCAATTGCACTTCGGCGTCATGCATCCATTGCCCTTTGACCATCAGCCGCTGATATTGATTTTCCGTTGCCGCATCATCGGCGGGCGGGGCGATAGCCGTTGCGGTGGCGCGGCTGGTGAAATTTTCAATCAGTTCATTTTTCCAATGCATGCGCTGAATTTGCCACGTGCCGAGATAGAGCAAAATCAGCAAAGCCGGCAGGGCGGCAACAGTCATCCATAAGGAAGGGCGGAAGGTCATAACAGTTCCTTTTATCATCTCATTTCATCATCTTGAGGCGATCCAAGACAAATGAATGCCTGATCTTTAAGCCTTTGATTTAAGTTTCCGGTGTTTGAAATTCAAATTGCTTGGCGACGATGATGGCCTTGATCACACGCAAGGAGACCAACGTGGCCGCGAGCATCACCAACCCCCAGACCAAAGCATGAACCCATAAGGGCGGTGCCACCAAGACTTCCAACACAAAAGCCAAAGGCACAATCAACGCCCCATAAACAAAGATCAACAATGTTGCAGGCCCATCGCCAGCGTTATACCGCGCGATATCAAGCCCGCAATGCTCACATTGATCCACCAGCGCAATCTTCCCCTGAAACAACTTACCCTGACCGCAGTCAGGGCAAGTGCCATTCAAAGCGCGGCGCATAGGGCTGGCCGCGCGCGATGAGGATGGGGCGTCAGGCAATCCTAACGACCCCAGATGTAAACGGCGACGAAGAGGAACAACCACACAACGTCAACGAAATGCCAATACCAAGCGGCGGCTTCAAAACCGAAATGCTGCTTGGCGCTGAAATGACCCAAAGCGCCGCGCCACATGCAAACCGCAAGGAACAGCGTGCCGATGATCACGTGGAAGCCGTGAAAGCCTGTTGCCATGAAGAAGACCGAGGGGTAGATGCCATCGTTGAAAGCAAACGGCGCGGGGC